>NZ_JBMQUD010000032.1:0-42875 GCF_057359045.1 Adhaeribacter sp. | reverse complement strand
TGGTGTTTGATGAAGAAGTGCTGGACCAGAAACTCCTCAAATATGATTGGCTGCACCTGCACCACGAAGATTTTACCGGCCAGTACGGCAAGTCGATGGGCCGCCGGCGGTACCAGGAACGCTTAATGGAGCAACAGGAAGCCGAGCGTTTAACCCAGAAATTTGGCTACAGCAAAGTTTCGCAGATGAAATTAGGTGTAGCCAAACGCATAAAAGAATACGTGGCCGGCGGAGGTTTTATGTTTGCGATGTGCTCGGCCACCGATACCTATGATATTGCCTTGGCCGCCGAAGGCATAGATATTGTAGATGCTATTTTCGACGGCGACGGTGTAGACCCCAGTGCCCAACAAAAGCTCGACTTTAACAAAACTTTTGCTTTTGAAAATTTTTCTATCAGTTTGAGTTCTTCGGACCGGGGTTTTTCCAGTATAGATAACAACCGCTGGGGACGTAACCTCGATCGGCAAAACGATTTTTTCCAGTTATTTACGTTTTCGGCCAAGTGGGACCCCATACCAACCATGCTCACGCAAAACCACGAGAAAACGATAAAAGGGTTTATGGGCCAGACTACGGCTTTTAAGAAAGAGCACGTAAAATCCGAAGCCACAGTTATGGGCGAAACCAAAGCCGCCGACGAAATCCGGTACATGAATGGCATTATAGGCAAAGGCACCTGGACTTTTTACGGCGGCCACGACCCCGAAGCTTACCAGCCACGCGGCGATGAAAACCCCACCGATTTATCTTTGCACCCCAACTCGCCGGGTTATCGCCTGATTCTGAACAATATTTTATTTCCGGCAGCCAAAAAGAAAAAGCAGAAAACTTAAAATAATAAAGGAGGAACCAATTGCTGAATCCTCCTAAATAAATTTATTTTTTGCCTTTTCCTTTACCGTGCTGGCCTTTATTGCCTTTGCCTGGTGCCTGGTGCGGATGTCCGTATTTTTTCTGCTGGCCCGGTGCAAAAGCTCTGGCCGATTGGTGACCATATACTTTTTTAGCGTGGCCAGGTGGCATACTCCTAACAGTGCGATGTCCGGGTACCGGATGATGAACAATTTTGGTAGTTCTACAACCCGAAACGCCTATTAATAATACCAGCAATATTATAAATGGTCTAATCAACTGTGTTTTCATGATTGAATCAAAAGGTGATGTGGATTAAAGCAGCAAAACCGTGCCAGATTTACTATATACAGATTAAAAAATATTCAACTTAAAATATTTTGTACTCAGTCTAACTTTACAAATTCATAATCAGTTTTTTGCATCTAACACAAAGAATAAATATTTTTTCCCTTAAAGGTCATTTTAAGAGTTGCACCTAATTATTCCAAACTTTACAACCATTTCCGGAAAATATCGCTTTATATAAAAACAATTATTGTGGTAACTTATATACAAAAGCTATGACCAATATTTTAAATGAAGTAGATACCCCCGATGCGCCCGCCATTGAGCATGAAGGCGAGAAAGTTTCGGGCAGCCCCGAACAGGCAACACCGGAAGAACAGGCCCAACCCGAAACCGGCGAAGAATTAATGCCGGACGAAGAAAGTAAAAAAGAAGAAATGACCGGTTATAACGAACATCCTGACCAAGAAAAAGTAGGCGGAGGTTAATTATTATTATAAAAAAAAGCGGCTTGTGGCCGCTTTTATTAATTTAATCAGCTTATATCCGCTGAATAGAATTATAAACCAATTGGGTTATTTTTTAAGCGATAAAATATAATCTACCATTTCCCCGGCATCGGCTTCTGATACGTTCGGGTGCGGACTCATGGGTATTTGACCCCAGGCACCTGCGCCACCTTTAATAATTTTACCTACCAGATAAGACCGGTTTTTGGCATTAGCCTCATATTTATTAGCTACATCTACGTAAGCCGGGCCAACTATTTTAGCATCGTCTTTGTGGCAAGCCAAGCAGTCAGATTTTGAAATTAAAGTTTTACCTTTTTCAACGCTTTTGCCAGCCGGCGAGTCTTTCACTTCGCCTTTAGGTACCGCAGCTATTACTACTTCGTTTTTATCTTTAGGAGCATCTTTAATTTTTTCGCCCGATGCCAAAGAATCAGTAATTGGCGGCATATCTGCTTTATTTGCCTCAGGAGTAGTTGTCTGGCCAGTACCTGTATTTTCGGTTCCTGCAGGCGTACTGCTGGTAGCTGCTGTATTGGTTTGGGGTTTGTAGTCCGGGTCGTAATATTCTTCGCCGGGTTGTTTCTCAGAACTGCCGCAGCTTACCAGGTAAAACATATTCAGGGCAGCTATGGCAAGCGTTAATTTTCTCATAGTTCAGAATAAATTTTTTAAATAAAAGATGTTGCTACCATTTGCCGCCTAAGCAAACGGTGCGGCAATATTAATTAATTAGTCTGGAATTAAATACCTTTAAGCAAATATAATAAAGCTTATAGCGCGCAAACTACCGCTCTAATACCCAATTCCCGCTACTAGCGCCTTTATACGCAATTTTACCAGATTCGATACTCCGGTTAATTAACGCCAACTTTTAATTTAATATATGGCCGCTCTTAAGTAACCAATTTGTTAATTTTTGCGCTTAATGCAGGTAAAACGAGTATTCTCACCAAATAATATTTTTATGAATATTCATACCCGCGTTTTAGTTAGTTTTAGCTTAGTTTTGAGTTTATTTGGGGCACCCGCGCTAGGCCAGGAAACCGACACTTTAAAAAAATTCCAAGCGCCAGAAGTACCTGTTGCCCCCAAAGAATCTTTTTTTAAGTCTAAAGCATTTAGGGCTACCATTGTACCGGCCGTTTTAATTGGCTATGGTGTTAGTACCATTGGCGATAATGGTTTTTACAGCAGCCACGATGCCCGCCGCGATATTTTAAGAAAATACCCCAATTTTGATACCTGGCTGGATGATCCCTTGCTGGTAGCGCCTTACGTAGAATTAGCCGTAGCCAACTTATTTAATGTAAAGTCCAGCCACGACTTCCTGAATACAACCCTTTTAATTATTAAAGCCGAAGCTATATTTGGCGTTACCGTGTTTGGCCTAAAAAGCATTACCAACATAGAGCGCCCTAACGGCGAGAACCGCGAATCTTTTCCGTCGGGGCATACGGCACAGGCTTTTTTGGCGGCTTCTATTTTACACTCAGAGCTGCGGTATAAAAGTAATTGGTACGGCGTGGGGGCTTACGCCATTGCCACCAGTGTAGGTGCTTTCCGGATGTTGAAAAATAAACATTGGCAATCAGATGTATTTGCCGGGGCGGGCATTGGTATTTTATCGTCGCACCTGGCTTACATATCGCACCGCAACCGGTGGGGTCGCAAACCTTTTACCGTGGTACCCACCTATTTGTACCGCACCCCTGCCCTGCACTTTGCCTTAGACCTGAATAAAATGGGCACCCGGTACCGCGATCGCATCAATTTGCCAAAGCAAAATTCAGCTTCGGAATACCACCTTAATTAATCTATATTTGCACCCGCTTAAACGGCGGTTTAAGGTTAAGCCAAATAGGTTTAATAAATACTGGTTTTATTTTAAACCGCAACGTATACTTTTAAGCTGGCCATAGGCCTTTAAGGCCGTAAAGTGTTGCCAAGTTTAAAATAGATCATTCTTTTACTAAGTTTTACCGGTAAACAGGTTTAGTAAACGTTACGGGTGCCGAGTTAAAAATAATAGCTATGAAATTTGAAGAATACAACATTTCTCCTGAAGTAATCCGGAGTTTAACCGAAGCCGGATTTAAGCGGCCCACCGATATTCAGTACAAAGCTATTACCCCCATTTTAAAAGGCGAAGATGTTCTGGCTATTGCCCAAACCGGCACCGGTAAAACGGCCGCCTTTGCTATTCCGGTATTACACCTGCTGCAAGATCGGAAACTAAATGCCAGCCGCACCGATGGCGTTAAATGCCTGGTAATGGTACCAACCCGCGAACTGGCCATCCAGATTACGGAAGTTTTTAACCAATTAGGCAAATATACCCGCGTAAAAGTTTTTGGCTTAACCGGTGGCGTAGAACAATCGCCCCAAATAGCACAATTAGAAAAAGGCGTTGATATATTAGTGGCTACACCCGGCCGGATGTTCGATTTGGTAAGTCAGGGCCATTTGAAATTGCACCGGGTAGAAATATTGGTGCTGGATGAAGCCGACCACATGTTGGATTTAGGCTTTATAAAAGATATTCAGGATGTACTTAAATTTATTCCCAAGCACCGGCAAACTTTGTTTTTTTCGGCTACCATAAACGAGAAAATTAAAAAACTGGCTTATTCGCTGGTGCACAAGGCCATTCGTATTCAGGTTTCGCCTAAAGATCCGGTGGCTAAAAACATCGATCACGCGGTTGCTTTTGTAGAAATGGACGACAAACGCTTTTTCCTGGAACGCTTAATTAAAGAAAATCCGGAAAATAAAATGTTGGTTTTTGTCCGGACGAAAATAAGAGCTGAACGCGTTATGAAAGCCCTGGAGCGGGTAAACCTGGAAGCCAAAACCATTCACGGCGACAAAGACCAACACGACCGGTTAGCGGTTATGCAACAGTTTAAACAAGGCCAGGTAAAAATACTTATTGCCACCGATGTAAGTGCCCGCGGCATACATATCGAAAACGTAGATTACGTAATAAACTACGACTTACCCGAACAAGCCGAAACGTATGTGCACCGCGTGGGCCGTACCGGCCGGGGTACCCAGAAAGGCCGTGCGGTATCTTTTTGCAGCACCGAAGAAAAACCAATATTAAAACAAATAGAAAGCTATCTCGATAAGCCCGTTAAAGTTTTAGAAATTACCAAATCTGATTACCACCAAACCATTGATTTTTCGGAAGATATTAATTACGATCTAAAATCTTTATTGCGGGAGGTAGATGAATTTGAAGAGAAGAAAAAGCGCAAGAAAAAGTAGCCCTGCTACAAATAAATTATTACTACATTCTAATTTTTTTATAACATTACCCCTTACAAACCAAAGTAAAACACCATGATTAATGTAAACGAATATTTTAATGGTCAGGTAAAATCCCTGGGTTACGAAACGCCAAGCGGTAAATCTACAGTAGGTGTATTGGAACCCGGCGAATACGAGTTTAGTACCTCGCAGGAAGAAATCATGACCATAATTGAAGGCGAACTAACCGCGTTTTTGCCTTTAAACCAGAACTGGCTGACTTTTACCCGAGGTCAGCATTTTGTTGTGCCGGCGCACACGGCGTTTAAAGTTAAAACCGACACCCAAACGGCTTATCTGTGCCAATATCGCTAAACCTCTAAACTGCCAAGCAATTTATTTACCGCTAAATTTACTTATAGCTACTTAGTAATCTATAATCTGATTAATCCGGCAAAACTTACCCGCTCTTTGCGCATAGGTTTACCCGGATTTTTTTTATGAACTGATTAAATCTAAAATAATTTAGGTTGATGCCGTAAACAGATGTAAAATACTCAACCCAATAACTAATTGAGCGCGTAAATACCCGTATGTATTAAAATAAAAAGTGTTTCTGCTTTAAATTTTAAAATGGTTGTTTTGATTTATTAATCTGCACAAGAACGTACCAGACATTTAAAACCAAAACAATTTTTATAATTATTAGGCAGCAGCGCTGATATTAATAATTTAAGATGAATTTAGCCCAAAATACAGTATTGATTACTGGCGGCGCTTCCGGCATTGGCTTAGCCTTAGCCGAAGGATTTTTAAAAGCCGGCAGTAAAGTAATTATTTGTGGTCGGCGCGCAGATAAGTTGCAAGAAGTAAAAGAGCAGTACTCGGCTATCCATACGTACGTTTGCGACGTAGGCCAGGAAAAAGACCGGTTGGCTCTATTTGCCTGGATTGAGGAAACATTCCCGCAACTGAACGTACTGGTAAATAATGCCGGAATTCAGCGGCGGGTACCACTCACCCAAACGCAGGAGTCGTGGCAAGCGCACCAGTCCGAAATTGCCATTAACCTGGAGGCGCCTATTCATTTGGCTTTGTTGTTTATACCACTACTACAAAAACACCCTGCTGCTGCTATTATAAATATTACCTCGGGGCTGGCGTTTGTACCCATGGCGCAGGCAGCAGTTTATTCTGCTACCAAAGCGGCACTGCACTCATTTACCCTGTCGTTAAGATACCAATTAAAAACTATCGGTATAAAAGTTTTAGAAATTGCCCCGCCAGCCGTTAATACTGATTTGGGAGGGCCAGGTTTACATACTTTTGGGGTACCTTTAAACGATTTTGCCGATGCCGTCATGAGTCGGTTAAGCAACGGCGAAGAAGAAATAGGCTACGGCACCTCAGAGTTCTCGCGAAATGCCTCTCGGGCCGAATTAAACGAGGTATTTAACCGCATGAACCCTTAACTTAATCTATTTGTTTAAAGAGAATAGTGTTCCGGCACTTATTTATTTAATCGTAATAAAAAACATGAAAATAGAAATCTGGTCCGATATAATGTGCCCGTTTTGCTACATTGGTAAACGCAAATTCGAAAATGCACTGGCGCAGTTTGATCCAAAAGAAAACATCGAAATTATTTGGCGTAGTTACCAGCTAGACCCAACCATGGCGTATGAGCCGGGTAAAACAATTCACGAAGTTTTAGCTGATAAAAAAGGCTGGAGCCCTGCCCAAGCCCAGCAAATGAACCAACAGGTAAGCGCCATGGCCCGCGAAGTTGGTTTAGACTATCATTTAGACCAGGCTATTCCGGCTAATACGTTGCTGGCGCACCAATTTACCCATTTAGCCGCCGCCCATCATTTACAAGACCTGGCTGAAGAACGCTTGTTTAAAGCTTACTTTACCGAAGGTAAAAATATTGGCGATGTAGAAACGCTGGTGCAGTTAGGGGAAGAAATTGGTTTACCGGCAGCAGCAGTTAAAGAAGCCCTTAAGAATAAGACTTATGTGGCTGCCGTGCAAAAAGACTTTACCGAAGCACAACAGCTTGGTGTACGGGGTGTACCTTTTTTTGTATTTAACCGCAAATACGCCGTATCGGGAGCACAACCAACCGAGTTGTTCCTGCAAACGCTTAACCAGGTTTGGGAAGAAGAAAAACCAGCTAGCCTGTTGGTAGCCGGAGGGGCAAATGGCCCGGCCTGCACAGACGATAGTTGTGAAATTTAATCATAGCCAACAGCGCTTTATTTTTAAACCAGAATATTAACTTTTTGCCTTTAGATAATTTTCTTTTTGAAATTGAAGTTTGGAGATAATATAACTTCAATCAGCTAAATCAATTCAAATATTATGGTTTAATAAAAGCAGCGCCTAAAAATAAAAAAAGCTTGCCTTCTGAACAGAAAGCAAGCTTTTTTATTTTTTAGGTCTTTTGATTATTTACCTAGTAGTTTAAAGCCTAAGCTTAAAATAAACTGGTTATTATCTACATCAAAACTAGTGCTGGAATTGGTAAAATCGCGGCGTACGTTTTCGTAGCGTAAATCGGCAGTAAAGCTACCAATATCAAAGCCAACACCCGCTTGCCAACCCCAATCTGATTTGTTCATGTAATCTTCCAGCTTCTGGTCGCCTAGTTTACCATTAACCAGTACAGAGGCCACCGGACCAGCTTGAACGCGGGCAAAATTAAAGAAATTATAACCTACCATAATGGGTACATCTAAACGGTTAAACGTTATTTTTTCGGTGTTTACGTTTGTGCCGCTGCCGGTATCGGTAATTTCAATTTTTCCACCGGTAGATGTAAAGTACGCTTCGGGTTGTAAAGAAAAGTTAGCCGCTTTTAACCTTAAAAAACCACCCACATGGTAGCCGGTAATATCGTCGGATGCTTTAAAATCCGATACAGAACTGCGTATATTTTTAATATCTACTTTAGAAGTACTTGCCCCGGCTTTTACCCCAAGAGCAACCTGCGCCTGCGCCACCACCCCCGTGGTAAACATGGCTAAGAAAAGGAAAAGCAATTTTTTCATAAGAATTTAAATTAATATTTTACGGTACAAAAAGAATAAAGTAAAATTTATTCGGTTTTTAATCCAGCTTGCAATTATTAAACCAATTCAGAAAAGAATTTCATATTCGCCATCACTATTTTATTTAAAATATTAACAAACAACAACTTATAAGTGAATAAATTTTGAAATTTGCTGGTAAATATTACTGTATGCATAGGTTTGTAAAAATATTCAGCCCCAGAATAGTATGCGTTTTCAGTTGTAACCCTACACACGCTTTCTTAACGCTAACACATCTTTTATACTGGCATTGCCAACATTTACCTTATTCATAAGTTAAATAATTGTTTCACTATAAATATTAATCATGAACATTACTTTAGAACAAGCCCAAAGTGCCGTAAAAGCGGCTCAGGAAAAAGCCACCGCTTTAGGCGTAAAAATGAATATTGCTGTAGTTGATGCTGGTGCTAACTTAACGGCCTTTGCCCGCATGGATGGGGCCTGGTTGGGCTCTATTGATATTGCCATCCGGAAAGCCCGTACTGCCCGCTTCTTTGATATGAATACCGGTGAAATAGGAAAATTATCGCAGCCCGGCGGCCCCTTGTACAACATAGAACATTCTAACACCGGCTTAATATCTTTTCCCGGCGGTATTCCCATTAAAGACAATAGTGGCGAAATTATTGGCGCTATTGGGGTATCGGGCAGCACCGTAGAAGACGACCATGCCGTAGCCGAAGCTGGTCTGAACGCGCTTACCTAATTTACTTACCGGAAGTTTAAACGAGTATTAGCCGGTGCTTGGGGATTTAACTTAAAGTACCCGGCATTAAAATGTATTCTGGTAACGTACATGTTGCTGGGGTAAAGCTATAGGTATGCTTAAAAACCCGATTCCTTTAAATCCTACGTTAGAGGTCTGGCTGCAGGTAGGTAGCGGCCTCTTCTGGACCATAACCTATTTATTAATTTTGCGCCGCGGCTATAAAGATAACACGTATGGCATGCCGGTGCTGGCTTTATGTGCTAATTTATCCTGGGAGTTTACTTTTGCCTTTGTTTTTCCGCACCCTAAGCCCCAGCTATACATTAACTACATCTGGCTTTTGTTCGATACGGGCATTCTGGTCCAGTTTTTATATTATGGCCGCTCTCATTTTGCCCGCCACCTGCTGCCCGATAAATTATTTTATCCGTCGTTTTTGCTTACGTTAGTGTTAGCGGCTTTAACCATAATTTTAATTTCTTACGAGTTCGAGGAATTTATTGGTATTTACGCAGCATTTGGCCAGAACCTGCTTATGTCGGTTTTGTTTATTTCTATGCTGCTGCAAAGGCAAAATATTAAAGGGCAGTCGGTGTATATTGCTTTATTCAAAATGATAGGTACGGTTTTACCTTCCATTTTATTCTACAATTACTTTCCCAAATCTTATTTACTTATTTTGCTTTACCTGAGCATTTTTGTATACGATACTATTTATTTAATTTTATTGTACAATCGAACCAAAGCCGCCGGTTTAAATCCCTGGCGGCGGTGGTAACTCAAATAAAAAGCCTGTTCTGATCAGAACAGGCTTTTTTATTAAATACTTTAACCGGCAAGCTTAAACTTCGGCGTGCAGCCATTGTTTTTTAGCCAGTAATTCATCTTCGGTTTCGCGGTAATCCGGGTCATCAACGCAGCAGTCTACAGGGCAAACCGCGGCACATTGCGGCTCTTCATGAAAACCGGTACATTCTGTACATTTATCTGAAACAATGTAATAATATTCTTCCGAAATGGGAGTCTGGGGAGCAGTGCCCGCCACAATCTCGCCACCATCAATCTCTACCTCGGTTAACGCTGTACCACCGCCCCAGGTCCACTGAACACCACCTTCATAGATAGCTGTGTTCGGGCACTCTGGTTCACATGCGCCGCAGTTAATACATTCGTCCGTGATCATTATAGCCATTATCGTATCTCCTATTAATTTTTATTATTTTTGTTTCCCAAAAATTTCCGGCAAAAGTAGAAACAATCCGTAACACATCAAATATTTACTTTACAATCTTTAAATCAAACCATGACCTTACCCGAACGCCTGGCTGCCTTTGTCTCCTTAGGAGAAAAATTCAAAAATTTAGATCCGGAGCAAAAAGCATTTTTGCTAGCCCGGGCCCGCAATGCCAATTCCTGGTTCGACGAAAGGAATGTAACTAATGCCTTAAACGGAATTATTTACCTTCTGGATAAGGAAAACCTGCAAGATTGGCTTTTTGTTTACAATTTAGAACCGGTAAACCCCAAAAAAGTAGGTGTAATCATGGCCGGCAATATTCCCATGGTTGGTTTTCACGACTTTATGAGTGTACTGCTGTCGGGCCATAACCTATACGCAAAATTAAGCTCCGAAGACAATGTGCTGATGAAAATAGTGGCACAACAACTAATTGACATAGAGCCCCGCTTTGCCGACAAAATAAATTTTGTTCATTTACTCAAAGATGTAGATGCCATTATTGCCACCGGCAGCGATAACACCGCCCGCTACTTCGAATATTATTTTGCGCAAAAACCACATATTATCCGCCGCAACCGCACCAGTTTAGGCGTTTTGTCTAGCGCTGAAACCGAGGCTGATTTTAAAGCCTTGGGTGAAGATATATTCCGGTATTTTGGCCTGGGCTGCCGCAACGTTTCTAAAATATATGTACCCGAAAATTATTCTTTTACTCCTTTTTTCGAGGCAATAGAATCTTTTAGCTATATTCTGGACCACAACAAATACCAGAATAATTACGATTACAATAAATCTATTTTGCTGGTAAACCGCGCGCCGCATCTGGATAATGGTTTTTTACTTTTAAACGAAAGTGAGCAGCTAGTTTCGCCAATAAGTGTTTTGTTTTACCAGACCTATACATCTCCAGAACACCTGAAACAATTATTAGCGTCGGTACAGGAAAAAACCCAGGCTATTGTGTCAGCGAGCGGTTGGTACCCCAACAGTATAGCGTTTGGGCAGGCACAGTGCCCGGCCGTATGGGATTACGCCGATGGTGTAGATACCATGGCTTTTTTAGCCGCGCTGTAGTTATCTAAATTTCTAATGCTGGCGAACTGATGTAACAGCCAGCCAAGTAATCTAGTATTAAATACCAGACCGGTTTACTTATTATGGTCCAATATTGCTTATGCTGCTAAATAAATCTGATTTAACCATTGCCACCATTACGCTGGCGCGTACGCCCGAGGAGGAGAAGTTGTTAGAGCAATCTTTAACTGCTTTAGCCGCCTTAGAATTGCCGGTTTTTGTAACCGATGGAGGATCCAGTCCGGCGTTTATAGAATTCCTGCACTACTTTAAAAATTTTACGGTTCTTCGGCCCGAAGCAAAAGGCGTATGGCCGCAGGCGAAAAGCAGTGTTTTGGCCGCCCATGCTACCGGTAAACCTTTTATATTGTATACCGAACCCGATAAGTTAAATTTTTTTCAGGATTATTTACCCACTTTTATCGGCCATGCCCCGGCTAAACAAAACGTAGGTATAACGTTGGCCAGCCGGTCAACAATGGGTTTTAACTCTTTTCCTGCTTTCCAAAGAACCACCGAAACCGCCATTAATGCCTGTATAGCCGAAGTAACCGGTAAGTCTTTTGATTTTACGTACGGGCCTTTTATTTTAAACAGCAACCTGGCCCCCTACTTAAACCAGGTAACCGATGATTTGGGTTGGGGTTGGCGCCCGTATATGTTTGGCCTGGCGCACCGCTTAGGTTTTACCTTAGAAAGCTACGAAGCTGATTTTGCCTGCCCTACCGACCAACGCGAAGACTCGCCGAATGAGCGCATTTACCGCATGAAGCAACTTTCCCAAAATATCCAGGGTTTGGTATTCTCAACAGCGGTAAATATTTCTAATCCTGAATCGAATTAACTTCTCTACCAGATTACAGAAATTACTGGTAATGCTTTTTAAACATTAGAACTTTCCCAGATAACAATACTAAGGTTAAATAAAACAGGAAGTAAAACCAAGGTCTAGAACTTTATTAAACCTTAGTTTTTTCGAGCAAAAGAACATGCCTGGCTATTCCGGACCGGCTAATTTATTATAAATTCCTGGGTAAGCAGTTGGGTTACGTTAGCCTCTACCTGTACATTGGTTTTTACTTGCGTTTGCTGGTCTTTAAATAAGCTATCCAGGCGCGCTGCTTTGGCTTGGGGACCATCTAATCTATTTAGCGGCTGGTCGTTTAGGAGCGGTTCTAAAGCTGGTGCAAACCTGGTTTTATAGTAGTTTAATTTTTTAGGTGCGTTGCCCGAAATAAATATCAGGCTATACGTATCGGCTGGCAAATTATTAAAAGCATAACTTCCATCGGCATCAGTTTTGGCCTGAAAATATCTGTTTTTAAATAAATCTGATGAAGTTGCGGTATTATGGGTTGTGGTGGTAGAAACGGCGTAAATGGTAGTACCCGCATCGGGCAGTTTATTTTTATCTTTTTGGTACGAAACCAAACCTTTTATTTGGCCGGTAGCCGAAACGGCTTCAGGATTAGTATTATTTTCTTTACCGGTACTCGTGCTGCAAGCATTTAAAATATAAAACACCAGCAAACCCCATCCTATTCTTTTCATCCTATGGCTTAATATTTAAATCATTAAATCAGCCATAGTATACCTTTGCATGGGTATTTTGTTATAAAAATTTAGTAGAATATTTTAAAAAATCTGCCAGAAACCGGGCGTAAATTGTAAAAAGAAGTTCCTGCTGGAAAAGCAACTAAAGAAAAAGAAATAAATGTTTATAAAATCTGACCTGCTTATTTGGAATATGAAGGATTCAGCATAAAATCCTTATTTGCTTAGTAGCCAATTTAAACCATCGGTTCGGTTATTAAACAGTTTTATCTGTAGAGCAATATTCAATTTTTCGGTTGCCTGGCTTGTTACCTGGGCCGTTCTTTTGTCGGCAGTGGTTATTTTGGTGTTTACGCGGGCTAGTTTCTGCAGGCGGGATTTAGATAAAGTAAAAATAAAACTTTCGACGATACCGGCGTACACATCATCTTCAATTTGATCAACTAAAACATTGCTGCTATCCAGCAATAATCTTTTAATATCATAATTTATAATATTTCTGGCAATAATATCTAAGCTAGACTCCAGTTCAGAAATACCAAACTGTGAGGCATTGGGTAATTCCACCATTAAAATATCAGTTGTTGGTTGATAGTCGAGCGAAATCAGTCCATTACTGTAGATTACCATATAAATATTATATAGTACAAATATAAGAATATTTCAGGATTATAGCTATTGTTTAAAAAGAAGCATTATCTAGCGCCTGCCAACTAAACTTAGCTAAGCCTTATCTTAAAGAAGTTCTATTACCCAAACCTTATCTTAGAATTTTTCAAATCTAAGTAAGCTAAATAACTGCAGGCATATTAAGCTATTTTAATCGTTTAGCGACTTAATACCTTGTTCTTTAAGCTTTTCTAAGACGTCTTTCATGGCTTTAACCTGTTCTGGTGCGTGCCCTTGCCAAACGGTAACTTCTCCTACAACTTTAAACGGATGGGTTGAGCGGTAAGATTTTGATGGATTACCCGGGAATTTTTTATCGGTTAAATCAGGGTCGTCTTCAATGGGTCCAGTTGGTTCTACTAAATAAATTCTTTCTCGTTCTTCTCCAAAGGCTAGTTCAGCCCCCCAAATAGCGGCATCAATGGTTGCGGACAGGAAAATGTATTTCGCATTCTTTCTTTGTCCGTAGTTAGAGTTAAAACCAACCTGAATAAAATCTCCAATTTTTAAATCAGCTCTTGTTCCGTGAAAATAAGTTTGTTGAAACGGGGTATGGATAGTAGCCACGGAATTATTATTAGTGTTCTGGCTCATGTTTTTAAATACTTAGTTAGTTTTTTTATTAGCAATTAGATAAATCTGGATAAGCAGGATTTTAAGAATACTGATTGCATCAATTTAG
Organism: Adhaeribacter sp.; assembly: GCF_057359045.1. Taxonomy (NCBI): domain Bacteria; kingdom Pseudomonadati; phylum Bacteroidota; class Cytophagia; order Cytophagales; family Hymenobacteraceae; genus Adhaeribacter; species Adhaeribacter sp. The sequence goes on along the minus strand of NZ_JBMQUD010000032.1, from coordinate 28,945 downwards.
TATTCAATCAATTCAGGCCCGGCAAAAGCTGCGGTAAGTACAATCGCGCCGATGTAACGATGTATAAACTTATTGCTGCCTTCCCTGTTTTAATATGCATAACATTTACTAACCAGTTTATCTTAATAAATAATTATCTTAGTAATAAAGATAATTAAATCTAAACTTCATCTGCAAGTTTTTTGAATTATAATCGACCAAGTTAAGCTATAACAAAGTTGGGGCGGTGGTTTACGAACGGATATTAACTTACTAATTATTAGGTTAACTACACCTTTATCAATTCAGGTAGGCTAAGTTTAACTTTGTTTTATTAAGAACAAACCCGGTTCAGATGAGTAAAATATTAAGGTATTAATACTGGTACTGTAAATTAATTACTAAACCCATAACAATTATGGCCAAACAAATGAATGCCGCTTACTATGAAGAATTTGGCGGGAAAGAGAAAATAAAGGTCGGTATTTTACCGGTACCCGAATTAAAAGAAGGCGAAGTGCTGATTAAAGTAAAAGCCACCAGTATTAACCCGGTAGATGCTGCTGTACGCGAAGGTTATTTAAGTAGCTTTATTCCGGTAAATTTTCCGGCTATTCCGGGTTGGGATATTGCCGGTGTAATAGAAGACAGGGGTTACAGTGCCCGCCGCCTGAACGTAGGCGATGAAGTGTATGCGTATGCCCGCCGCCCGGTAGTGCAGTACGGCACCTTTGCGGAGTACCTGGTAATTCCGGAAAGTTATATCGCTCTTAAACCTAAAACACTCTCCTTCGAAGAAGCCGCCGGCATTCCGCTCGTGGGCCTGACCGCTTATCAATCGCTATTTGACGCTGGCGGGTTACAGGCCGGACAGAGCGTATTAATTTTAGGCGCTTCGGGCGGCGTTGGTAGCCTGGGCATACAATTAGCCAAATACGCGGGTGCCGAAATAATTGGTGTAGCCAGTGCTAAAAACCACAACTTTATGCGCGAGTTGGGTGCCAACCACACCATCGATTATAAAAACGCTAACTTAAGTGAAGAAATAAAGAAAATATTCCCCGACGGGGTAGATCTAATATTTGATGCGGCTAGCGGCGAAACCCTGAAAAACAGCTTAGGTGCTTTAAAAACTAATGGCAAACTGGTATCTATCCTCAACCACGGCGAAGATTTAAATCCGGGAATAAACTTCCAGTACGTTTTTGTGGAACCCAGTTCGCGGCAATTAGCGCACTTGGCCGAAATAGCCGATGCGGGCAAATTAAAAGTGCACGTAAGCCAACGCTACGCTTTAGCCGAAACAGCTAAGGCGTTTGAACAAATTGAATCGCATCATACCACCGGAAAAATTGTAATTGTGCCTTAATAATATGTAAAGCAATTTATTTTATTAAACAGCACAATGAAACTTTAGCCATATTTAACCTTGGTTTAATAGCGTATTTTTAAATCTGCTTGTTAACAAGGATTTATGATAAGTTTAATAAAAAAAGGTGTCCGCAATAAAGCAGACACCTTTTATGGTTTTGATATACAGCAAGTATTACATTATTATAGGCCTTTAAACCAGAATTACCTAAGTGCTGTTACCTTCTTACTTTGCTACCAACACCACCTGCATTTTATCGGCTTTGCTGATTTTGCGGTAAAACTCCTGCAGTTCCGGGTAAGTAGTGCTGGGGTAACGTCCTTTGTGCCGGGTAAAGGTGCGCTGATAGGTTAAAACATCGTTTTCTAAAACATAAGTAGTGGTATATTCTCCAAATACCGATTGAATGGTTTGATTTTCCGGCAAAGCCTCTACCTGAAATACACCTTCCGGCAATTTATATTGAATGACATCGGTATCTTTGAAAGCCCATTCGGTTACCACTTCTAACTTCCGGTTATCAATTTTGGGCGGAATATTCCGGATTTGATTCATCAAGTTAGGCGTCAGGAAAAGCCGTTTACCGCTTTGCGCTCCGTATTTAGCAATATTTATCTCTAATTTTTCGGTTACCTGGGGCAAGCGAGCTTTTTCCTGATTAAAGGCATATTTTACAATATTGAAGTTAGGTATCTGAATTTGGTTGTACAGGTATTTTTTCTGGTCTTCGGTAGTAGCTGTTAATAAACTGCTTACCTCATCTTGTTGCAAACCGGAATAAACAGTTTGGATAGTAGCACTGGCATTGCCGTTAGGCTCCAGCAACACCGTGGCATTTCTTTTTTGCTGATTTTGGTTGGCACCGTATGAAGGGGTTTTTACAATTTTCCCGCCTTCTGGTGTAATAAGCAGCGCGTGGCGGTTGCCGGTAAAATGCCCGGCGTAGCCCAAAGATGCCGTTTGGCTGGTACACTCTAACCAAACCGAGTCCTTGGCCTGGGGCACACACAACACCACGTGGTTAAACTGGTTACTCGGAAAATCAACCTGGATATCGTCTTCATCTTCGCCAGCCCGGATTAAGGTATAAAACGAAGATACTCCTACAGCTTTTAACATGGCGTGCATGTAATTAGAAAGCGCTTTACAATCGCCGTAACCTTTGCTGTCTACAAAACTGGCTTCAAACGGCTGAAAACCGCCAATACCTAACTGAATACTTACATAGCGGGTATTGCTTTGCAAATAGGCATACAATTTCTGGATTTTGCTTAAATCGTCGGGGGCATCGGCCACCAGGGCCTGAAGCTTTGCCACGGTAGCTGGTGGTAGTTTATCTTTACCGGTATTTAGCTGGGTTATCCATTTGCCAAACCCGGCCCAGCTTTCCATATTACCTTTAAAACCTTCAATTTCAAAATCGTTAGGAGCGGTATACACCGTTGGCCACAATTGCGAGAATGATGGTTGAAATGGTATTTGCTCTTGCGCTTCCATATTTTTAACCTGCCAGGCATACACTTCATTTTTATCGGCGGTGCTAATAGCGGGTTTTGCGGTTAGGTTTACGGCTTTGTACCGGAACTTTAAATCCTGCGGAACAACTACCTCAAACTTAGCCGCCTCTACCGATACATGGGGTTCGTGCTGCGGTTGCCAGGCCGGATAAAACAATAAACCATTGTAAGCAATTTCGTACTCGAACTCTACGGTATAGGGGTATTGTACATGGGTTAAACGGGCGGCTTTTACGCGGTTATCTTCATAAATCGAAAAATCTGAAATGGCGCTCATGTCCTGAATATCAGATTTTTTCAAGGACTTTAGTTCCTTGCCGGCTTGGTCGTACAGGGTGCCTTTAATGTAATTTACCTTACTTAATTTATCGTAGGGTACATATACGTAAGCTTGCCGGGCGGCTTTTTCGTTTAAAATAGTAACAGCATAATATACTTTCCGGACGGCACTGTTAATGGACTTAACCGTAAAAGTTGTTTCGTGGGTGCGGATTACGGCCTGGGCATTTTCTTTTAAATTAGCGGGTAAAGTAGCCGTATCATATTTATTAGCCGGGGCTAAAAAGCTGAGGCCCGTGTAGAGGGCAACCAGCGATATAAAATTTAACAACATTTTAATTATTTATCTTCATTAACCGGAGTGGTAGAAAAAAGAAACTTTCGGAATATTCTAAATAAATATTTCTCCGTTAAATATTTCTTCTTTCTGCCCCCTGACTTTTCGGTTAGTTTGCTTTTTTCAGTACAATTTGCTCAGCGTGTTTCGAGATAACCATGGTATAAAACTCTTTTAAGAAATTATACTCAGCGGCCTGGAACGTGGGTCGGTTAATATTTATTTTGCTCATTACATTTATGGTGTTACCAATGGCGGTTACACTATATGTAAAGCGTCCACCGTTTTCGGGCAAGGTAATAATGGCATTTTTAGGCTGTTCTTCTACTTTAAAACCTTCCGGAATGGTGTAAGAAAACAAGTATGTTTCTTCTATGGGCGTAGCAAAATCAATCGGGAATTTACGGTTCTCTAATTTAAACGGGTTTTCCTTTTCGCCCATGTTTTGCATCGGGTTTAAATAAATTACATTAACGGGGCTAGACTGGCCAGCGAGGTTTACTTCTAAACTCATTTTCAGAGCCTCGGCCGGTGCAGCCGCATTTACAATCGCGAATTTATCTATCTCCCATTCGGTTAATTTTTTCCGGAAATTTTCCACGTATTTTTTTTCACCGTCTGTCTGAATATTTTTACGCACTTGCAGCGCCGTATAGCCATTGCTAATGGTTTCCATTTTACCCTTAATGGAGTTGTCGTTGCCAATGGTTAAGAACGATTGCGACGTATGGCTGGCTTTAGCACCCGGCAATAAATTTACCCAGCGGGTTTCCTGGGTATTTACCAACAAACCTTGCCCGTTTAAACATTTAACAGGCAAAATATTGGGCAATGCCAAGGGTTCAGTAGCATCCAGCAAATAATCTTTTTCGTCTATTCTAACGTGGCCAATTACATAATCAAACTTAGAAATATTCGGGAACGAGGTGCTGCCTACATAGCCATTGTCTCGGGTACTTAATATTACCGGGTTTGCCTCCAGCCCGGCTTCTTTTAGCATGGCCACTAATAATAAATTAATTTCGGCAGAGCTGCCCACTTTGGTATCGAGCACTTTGCGCAGGTTATTCTGGGCAAATAACTGTTCCTGGTTATTGTATTTAATATTGGTTTTAACGTAGTCGTACAGGGCAGTCATTTTCTTTTCGGGCTCTTTTAGGTTGGCTACTAAAGGCGCAATGGTTTCTTTTACAAAGCCCGATTTATTTAACTGGGTGCCAAAACGCTCGCTGGCCAGCAAATTGCCGCAAACACTTCGCCAGGAACTATTATAGGTTTCGTAAACCTGCCCCGGAATAGTAAAGTGCCCTAATTCAAACTCTATTTTAGAAACAAAATTATTTACTGATGTCATGTAGGGCTCGCGCCGGATGGCCGGCACATCTTTCATAATCCAGTGGAACTCGGTGCCGGAGGCTTGCCCCACAGATGGCCCTAAGTAAATATTAATGGGCTTGGTTTCATTAACGTGAAAACCTTCGTAGCCCTGCGACATTTTTTTATAATCAAAATATTCTGGTATAGCGGTGGTGTACTCACTCCATACCACCGGAATGGTATGCTGAAAAGTCCAGTCGCGAAGGTTAAAGAAAAATACCGATTGCACCTGGTACGTGAATTCAATTACTGAGCCCTCCTTTACATTGGGCATGGTAAATTTTTTGGTGGTCCAGTTGTCGGTGCTTTTTTCTTCAAACACCGATTCTTTGGTGAGTTTGTGGTTTACCATTTTGCCATCCTCTAAATTATAAGTAGCGCCTTTTAAGTTATTTAAAATTTCGCGGGTGGCATTGTTCTTTTGGTAAAGGGGTACCGATACATCAGCCCAGTTATAACCCGACTTTTTAAGAATTTTTATTTTAACGTGGCGGTCAAAATTTAAAACCAAGCCCAGGCCCGGATTTACACTAAAGTAAGATTTACCGGCATCGTACAAAACAACTGCACTGGCACTGGTATCCTGTTTATAATGAGTCATCTTCAGATCTTCGGCCGAAATGTTACCCATCTTCAAAAAGGTATTGCCCGCACCTTGCTGGGCTTTGGTTGGTGTTACGTAGAATAAGAATAAAATTAAAACGTAAGCGCAGTAGAGTTTTTTCATTTTATAAAGATTTTTACAACGCTATATTATTAAAAATTAACTAAATAACGATATTCTAATAATAAAATATTGAGTATTTATAATATTTCTAAATAAAATTGCAACCATAAACCTTTTAAAAACGTAAGGGCCATTCCTTTTTACCACAAAACTGCTGTTTCTACCCGCCAGTTAACCAATCTTCTTGGCAGTTAAATAAAATCAGTTTATAGCTCATACTTTATTGTTATATAACCACTTACCTCCTTTATCTAAAAATTTTATTTAAAAATAACTATAACTTGTTTTTACTTTTAAAGTTAACAGAGGCTGTTTACAGGTAGAAATGCTTGAACATTATCCAAAATTGTAAAAGCGCTTTTTTGTTTACAACTGAATAAGCTATTCTCCTGCGGCACCAACAAAATATTTATAAGACAAACCTCCTTATTATTTATATAATTATATCCCAAATAGGGTTTAAGCGTATGAAATATATTGTACTTTTAGAACACTTGGTTTTTAAAAATGGAAAACAGAACTAAATGGCATTTACAGGGTAAGCGAGCCTTGGTTACGGGCGGAACAAAAGGCATTGGAAAAGCCATTGCCGATGAATTTTTAAGTTTAGGAGCCGAGGTAATCGTGGTGGCCCGTAAAGCCGCCGATATAGATCAGGTAGTGCGGGAATGGCAAAGCCGGCAATTACCGGCATACGGCCTCACCGGCGATATGAGCCGCCCAGCCGACCGGCAGCTTATAATTGAACAAATTGGCCAGAGATGGGGTGGTCTAGATATTCTGGTAAACAATGTGGGTACCAACATCCGGAAAAGAACCGAAACGTACGCCGAAAGCGAGTACCAACTTTTACTTAATACCAATTTAACTTCGGCGTTTCATCTTTGTCAATTAGCTTACCCTTTATTCAAGGCTCGGCCGCAAAGCCGGGTTATAAATATTTCGTCGGTGGCTGGTTTAACGCAGGTACGCACCGGCGCCATTTACGGCATGACCAAAGCCGCCCTAAACCATTTAACAAAATATTTAGCAGTAGAGTGGGCGCCCGATAATATTCTGGTAAATGCCATTGCCCCTTGGTACATTCAAACGCCTTTAGCCGATGCCGTACTAAAAAATCCGGAATATTTACAGCAGGTACTAGACCGCACGCCTTTAAAACGGGTGGGAGAACCCGCCGAAGTAGCCGCCGCAGCGGCTTTTTTATGTATGCCGGGCGCTAGCTACATTACTGGCCAATGCTTAGCCGTTGATGGCGGTTTTTCGGTTTACGGATTTTAATTTGTCCGTAAAAAAAATCATTTAATATATATTCTGACCTAATTATTACTTCTTCAATTCAAAACGAACGTAAAAAGCACTCCATGCAAATTGCTTTGGTTACTTACCACGATGCCGGCCAGTATCCGGGCGAAGGCGCTACCGAAGATGCGCAATTACACCAATATTTAACCCGGAAAAACTTACAGGTAAATTTCGAGATTTGGACCGAACCCCAGGTACCATGGCAACAATACCATGCGGTTATATTAAAGTCGCCGTGGGATTATTTTGATAAAATAGAAGCATTTATGGCTTGGTTGGATTTACTCGAAGCGCTAAAAGTAAAAACCTTAAATCCGGTGCCGGTGGTGCGGTGGAATACAAATAAAAAATATTTACTGGACATAGAAAAAGCCGGGTTTGCTATTGTACCTACGGCTATTTTACCGCAACAAACAACTTTTGTAGCCGCAACCTATTTCGAGCAATGGCAAACCAAAACCTTAATCGTAAAACCGGCGGTAAGCGGTGGTGCCAAAAATACTTTTTCTATCTCGGTAACCAATGCTGCCGAACTTGAAACCCAAATTAACTTTCTTTTAAATACCGAAGACTATTTGGTACAACCGTTTATACCCGAAGTGAAAAGCCAGGGCGAATGGTCGTTGTTATTTTTTAACGGTAAGTTTAGCCATGCTGTCCGGAAATTACCCAAAGCCGGCGATTTTAGGGTGCAACATTATTTTGGCGGAGCCATTATTCCGGCCACCCCCTCGCCTGCCGTACTGGATTACGCCCAAAATTTAGTTAATAAATTTGCGGCCGGTTGCCTGTATGCCCGCGTTGATGGAATTAATAGCAACGGCAACTTTAGGTTGATGGAACTGGAATTAATTGAACCTTTGCTTTACCTGCAAAACCAACCTCAGCACTACCAAAATTATTATCAGGCTTTGCGTCAGCTTATGTAACCAATATTACTTCTCCGCAATAAAGGTAAACCCATTTTATTACCGCAAAATTCTGATATATCTAAGCCGCTTATTATTTCAATTTCGAACTGAATCAGGTGCCTTGGGTGGTGTTATCGCCGCTCATTATTTTGCCTGGTTCTGTTTACTTTCTGGTGAAAATAGTTGGCAAGAAATAATATTTTAATTGGTTCTAAAACACGAATCTAATTCTTAAAAATTATTTTGCTTCTAAAAACGGTTGCTGCGTTATAATTTAATTTAGAAATATGATTAAAAGAAATATTAATCTGTTAAAATGTTGACTATTAACTAATAACCACAGATGCATTCAAAAAACCCACTATCACTTTAGTAAAGTTCTGGCTTAATTCCTGATTTTAAATTCTTTATTCTAAGATTATATCCGTACCTTTGTATTCCATAAGACTTACTCAACTTATGGCTTCCAAATATATTTTCGTTACTGGCGGAGTTACTTCGTCGTTAGGCAAAGGCATTATTTCAGCTTCTTTGGCTAAATTATTACAAGCGAGAGGTTTCTCGGTTACCATCCAAAAATTTGATCCATATATAAACATCGACCCCGGTACCCTGAACCCGTATGAGCACGGCGAGTGCTTTGTTACCGACGATGGGGCTGAAACCGATTTGGATCTGGGGCATTACGAACGTTTCTTAAATGCGCCCACTTCGCAGGCCAATAACGTTACTACTGGCAAAATTTACAATTATGTAATTACCCAGGAACGTCAGGGTGCTTACCTGGGCAAAACCGTACAAGTGGTGCCGCACATTACCGACGAGATTAAACGCAGATTACTGTTGTTGGGCCAAACCGGCCAGTACGACATTGTAATTACTGAAATTGGCGGTTGCGTGGGCGATATTGAATCTTTGCCTTTTATCGAATCGGTACGGCAGCTCCGGTGGGAATTACCCGCCAACGATTCGGTGGTTATTCATTTAACTTTATTGCCCTTTTTGCGGGCTGCCGGCGAACTAAAAACCAAACCTACCCAGCACTCAGTTAAAGCGCTTTCCGAAGCCGGCGTGCAACCCGATATTTTGGTGTGCCGGTCAGAGCATTCCATTCCGCCAGAAATGCGCCAGAAAATTGCGCTTTTCTGTAACGTAAAAGTAAATTCGGTGATTGAATCTTTAGATGCCGATACCATTTACGACGTGCCTTTACTTATGCGCAAAGAAAAATTAGACGAGCGCGTTATTAAAAAGCTGAAGCTAACCTCTAAAGAAGACCTGAACCTCGATAGCTGGAAAGAATTTTTAGGCCGCTTAAAAAATCCAACGGCCGAAGTACACATTGGTTTGGTAGGTAAATACGTAGAGTTGCCCGATGCGTACAAATCTATAACCGAAGCTTTTATTCACGCCGGTGCGCATAATGAGTGCAAAGTACATGTGCATACCATCCAATCAGAACACCTTAACCGGGAAAATATTCACCATAGTCTCCATCACCTCGATGCCGTTTTGGTAGCACCGGGTTTTGGCGCGCGGGGTTTCGAAGGCAAGTTAGAAGCCATCCGGTTCGTGCGCGAAAATAAAATACCTTTCCTGGGCATTTGTCTGGGTATGCAGTGCGCTGTAGTAGAATTTACCCGCAATGTTTTGGGATATACCGAAGCAACATCCACCGAAATGAACCCTGAGACACCGCATCCGGTTATAGATTTAATGGACAGCCAGAAAGAAATTACCCAAAAAGGCGGAACCATGCGGTTGGGCGCGTATATTTGCGAACTTAAAAAAGGAACCAGGGCCCATAATATTTATGGAAAAACCCGGATAAGTGAAAGGCACCGGCACCGGTATGAATTTAACAACAACTATTTAGAGCAATTAGAACAACACGGCATGATAGCTTCGGGCATAAATCCCGATAATAACTTAGTAGAAATGATTGAGTTACAAAACCACCCTTGGTTTGTGGCTTCGCAATTTCACCCGGAGTTAAAAAGCACCGTTCAGAATCCACATCCTTTATTTGTGAAGTTTATCAAAGCCGCCATCCATTACCAGAAAAACAAAAACCAAGTACTTATTTAATTATTAGAATCACCCACAATGGATAAAAATCAAGCCATAGGCTTAGTACTTATATCAGTTATGCTGATTTTGTACATGACTTTCTTTTCTACTGAACCAATAAAGAAAGAAGCGCCGGCGCCCAGTACATCGGCGGCTACTGTTAGCCCGGCAACGCCGCCAGTCAATCAACCTTCCGATTCGGTGTTGCAAGCCAGAAAAGTGACTGCTTTGGGCGCCTTTGGTACAGTAGCAACCGGCACTGTACAGCAAAGCATCCTCCAAAACGAAAACTTAAAAGTTTCTTTCGAAAGCAAAGGAGGCCAGGTAAACGAAGTAGTTTTAAAGAAATACAAAACGTATGACCAGAAGCCGCTGATATTGTTCGACAAAAATAGCAGCACAACCGATATCAGCTTCCGGACCCAGGACAACCGGATTATACAGCTTTCTGATATCTATTTTACGCCGCAACCGGTTAAAACTACCGGCGATGCTGCTAAACCTACGCAGGTAATAACTTACCGCGCCGAACTCGGCCCGAACCAGTACATTGAACAGGTTTACGCTTTACCGGCAAACTCTTACCTGATTGATTATAAACTTAATTTTGTTGGTTTAGATGGATTAATGGCTAATGCACCCTTGCAGTTTACCTGGAGCGACCGCCTGAAACGGGTAGAGTTTGACCTAAACCAGAACCGTGAAAGATCACGGTTAAACTACATGACTGCCAATGAAGATTTTGACTATATTACCGGTAAAGCAGATGAACCCGAAGCCGCTACGATAGAAGAACCTATTAAATGGGTCTCTAACAAACAAAACTTTTTCTCGGCGGCTATAATTGCCAAAAATAATTTTAGCAAAGGTAATTTTAAGAGCTCTTTTAACGATAAAGATACCACCGAGGTAAAAACATTTGCTACGCAGCTGCAAATTCCGGCGCAGGATGTGCTGTCGGGCAAAGGAAATTTCCAGTATTATTTTGGCCCGAACGATTACCAGATTTTAAAAACCTTACCCGCCGATTTCCAGAAAAACATTGATTTGGGCTGGGGAGTTTTTTCCTGGGTAAATAAATTAATTGTTATCCCAGTTTTTAATTTCCTGGAAAAATATTTTACCAATTACGGTATCATTATAATTCTGCTGGTGGTGTTTATTAAAGTATTACTTACACCGCTTACTTACAAGTCGTATCTATCTATGGCTAAAATGAAGATTTTAAAACCCGAAATTGATGCCATTAAGGAGAAACACCCCGATGATATGCAGAAAACCCAACAGGAAACCATGAAGCTGTACTCTACCATGGGCGTTAATCCCATGAGTGGTTGCGTGCCTATGCTGTTGCAGATTCCTATATTATTTGCCCTACTCAACTTCTTCCCGAACTCTATTGAGTTGCGGCAGCAGCCCTTCCTGTGGGCCCACGACTTATCTACTTACGATGTATTTACCCGCTTGCCGTTTACCATTCCGTTTTATGGCAACCACGTAAGTATGTTTACCTTGCTCATGACCTTGTCTACTATTTTGTACACCTGGTCTAACAACCAAATGACCACCATTCAGGGTCCGATGAAGTTTTATTCTTACCTGATGCCGGTAATGATTATGTTTGTGGTAAACTCTTTTGCCGCTGGTCTGAGCTTTTATTACTTTGTTTCTAATATTGTAACGTTTGCGCAACAAGCTATTATTCGCCGGTTTGTAGACGACAATAAAATCCGGGCTAAACTGGAAGAAAATAAAGAAAAAAACAAAGACAAAAAGCCAGGTGGTTTCCAGAAACGTTTACAAGATGCTATGAAAGCCGCTTCCGAAAGAGAAGCGCAGCAGAAAAAAGCATCCGAAGCACCCAAAAAAGGTAAGAAATAGATTGAGTATTTTTATAAATCAGAAGAGCCTGGAATTAATATTTCCAGGCTCTTTTGCTTTTATTAAGCAGCTTACATCTATCAAAACCAGTCCCCCAAACTATATACCATAGCAGGTATCTTACCAATAAAAATTTTACGCAGCTTTTGCTCCTGCGTAAGACCATTTACATCTAAATAACAAACCTTTTTTTAATTAGATGATCCCCACTTTATATAGCTTCTCATATAATCTGAGGTAAAATATTGCAGCCAGTATTAAAGCTTTTGCACACTTTCCAGGCGTAAAGTATTCATGGGGTCGGCTTTTAAACCTTTAATATTCTTCTGGGTCAAAAGAATTACCTCGTCGTAAAAGAGCACAATTACCGGACATTCTTCTACTATAATTTTGTCCATTTCGCGATACAGTTGGTAACGCTTTTCAATATCCTGCTCCAGCTTGGCACTTTCGTATAATTTATCGAAGCGCGTGTTTTTGAAATGGGTTTTATTAGGCCCGTGCGGGGCAAAGTTTTTGCTGTAAAACAAAGCCAAAAAATTCTCGGCATCCGGGTAATCGCCAAACCAGGATTTCATGAAAAAACCGGCCCGGCCGTTATCCACCGATTCCTGGTGGGCAGCAGCCTGGCTAATGCTAATATCGGCTATTACCCCCACCTCCGACCATTTTTTCTGCATAAACTCGGCTATTTCTTTGTGTTCGGCTACGGTATAGAGTGTAAGGCGTAAAGGCTTTTGAGGAGAGAACCCGGCTTCTTGCAGCAACAAACGTGCTTTTACCGGATCGTAAGCATAGCCCGGTACCAATTTTTGGTTAAAAGAAGGCAAAGAAGGCGGCACCATACCCGAATGGCCCGGGATGCCAATATTGTTACGGTAATACACTACCAGTTCTTTTTTATTCAGCGCGTAATTCAGCGCCTTACGTACCCGCTTATCCAGCAGGGCCCGGTTGCCGTTACGCAAATTGGCAAAATCCAGTTGGAAACCGATGTACTCGGTATTTAAATAAGGCTTTTTCTGGAGATCAAACTTTTGCCTAAATTCCTCCTGCAATGTACCGTCTTGCTGCAGAATCAAATCTTTGGAGCTACCCCGAATACCTGATAAGAAATCGATTTTTTTTTGCTGAAAAGTCAGGAACTCCATTTTACGGTCGTTAATAAAAGAAATCTGGACCGCATCGAGATAAGGCAATTGCTTTGCGTTACTATCCTTTTTCCAATATTTTAGATTCTTGTGCAAAATAATGGCATTGCCTTCGTCCCAACTTTTAAAGATAAAGGGGCCGGTACCAACCGGGTGTTCCCGGAAGTCTTTCCCGTATTTAATTGCGGCTTCCTGGGGCACCACAAAACAATACGGCATACTTAAAATCTCCGGAAAGGCGATAAAAGGCTCCTTTAAATAAATATTTAAAACACTATCATTCTTAGCTTTAAAGCACGTATCCGAAATTATTCCTTTAGCATTTTCCAGCACCTTACCCTTAAACACCCAACTACCCGTACTGGCGGTTGCTGGGTCTAACAATCGTTTAAAACTATAAACAAAATCATTGGCTACCACAGCTCGCCCTTTACCCTCCGGAAATACCCGGCTATCGTGAAAGAAAACATCCGGCCGTAAATAAAACGTATATTTCAATCCGTCCGGCGATACTTTCCAGGCTCGGGCAATACTGGGGCTGGGTTTTAACGAGTCGTTTAGTTCTACCAAACCATTAAATATTTGCGTTGTGGCCCAAATATTGGCCTGGTTCCGGGCAAAAGCCGGGTCTAAAGAACTAAGCGCTTCGGGTTGGTTATACTTAAAAATTTTTTTCGCCGTTAGCTGATCAGATTGGTTTTGACAAGCCAATAAAATGACCCAGAATAGCGTAAAAAAAAGAAGACGTGTGGGTAACATGTGGAAAATTTGTACTTTTTATCGTGTATCTTTGCCTAAAATTACAACAGTTCTTTTAAAGTAAAACATAATTCTGAAAGCCACAAAACTATGGGAATTACTTACTTGGGCCACTCTTGCTTTTTGTTAGATTTAAACGGTACCCGAATTTTATTCGATCCTTTTATAACGTACAACGAGTTAGCCGGCAATATAGATAAAGCTTCCATTCGGGCCGATTATATTTTGCTGTCGCATGCCCACCAGGACCACATGGCCGACGCCGAATATTTTGCCAAAAAAGATGGCGCGGGGTTAGTGGCTATTTTTGAAGTTTGCGAATGGTATAAAAGTAAAGGCGTAGAAAACGTGGTGCATATGAACATTGGCGGTAAAGTAAATTTGCCGTTTGGTACCGTAAGAATGGCGTATGCCGCCCATTCGAGTGTTTTGCCCGATGGCACCTACGGTGGTAACCCGGCGGGTTATGTAATCCAGAGCAATGGTAAAACCATTTATTTTGCCGGTGATACAGCCCTTACTTACGACATGAAATTGATTGCCGAGTTGTACCCAAAAGTAGATGTGGCTTTTTTACCGGTGGGCGGTACTTTAACCATGGATGTGGATGATGCTTTAAAAGCGGCCGATTGGGTTAATACTACCCGCATTGTTGGTATGCATTACGATACCTGGCCTAATATTAAAATAGACCATACCCAAGCCCAGGAGGCTGCCCAAAAAGCCGGTAAAGAATTATTTCTGCTGGCCGTTGGCGAAAAAATGGACCTTTGATTTAGAATATTAATTATAAAATGGGAAAAATAATTGCAGTAGCTAACCAAAAGGGTGGCGTAGGCAAAACTACTTCGGCAATAAACCTGGCCGCTAGTCTGGCCGCTTTGGAATATAAAACGCTGCTGGTAGATGCCGACCCCCAGGCCAATGCTACGTCGGGTGTTGGTTTCGACCCCAAAGATATCTCCAAAAGTATTTACGAATGCATGGTTGATAATATCAAAGCCGAAGATATTATTATGCCTTCGAATATTGACTTTTTAGATCTCATTCCTTCGCACATAGATTTGGTAGGTGCCGAAGTAGAGATGATAAATCTGCCCAACCGGGAAGTTAAAATGAAAGAAGCCTTAGCGCCGGTAAAAGATCGTTACGACTTTATTATTATCGACTGCTCTCCATCGTTGGGTTTAATTACCGTAAACTCTTTGGTTGCGGCCAACTCCGTTATTATTCCGGTGCAGTGCGAATATTTTGCTCTGGAAGGATTAGGCAAGTTGCTCAATACCATTAAAATTATTCAGTCGAGGTTAAACCAAGATCTGGAAATAGAAGGCATTTTGCTTACCATGTACGATGTACGCCTGCGCCTGTCTAACCAGGTGGTGGAAGAAGTACAACTACATTTCCAGCAAATGGTTTTCGACACCATTATTCCCCGGAACGTAAAATTAAGCGAATCGCCTAGTTTTGGTATTCCGGCTATTTTGCACGATGCCGACAGTAAAGGGGCCATCAGTTACCTGAATCTGGCCCGGGAAATTGTTGAGAAAAACGGCATTCTGCAGCCACAGTAAGCATATTAGTAAATGTCTGATAATAAAAATTTGTTTAAGAAAAAAGGTGGGTTGGGCCGCGGTTTAGGCGCCCTGATAGAAGGCAGTTACGATAAAAAACCGGAGCCAACCCGGGCGGTAAACCCCAACCCAGCCAATACGATTGGCGAAATCCGGCTGGACCAAATAGAAACCAACCCGTACCAACCCCGCACCCACTTTGACCAGGACGCCCTAGAAGAACTGGCCGATTCTATCCGGACCCAGGGAATTATTCAACCGGTTACCGTGCGGCAGTTAGAAGAAGGCAAATACCAGCTTATTTCGGGCGAACGACGGTATCAGGCATCTAAACTGGCCGGTTTAGAAGTTATTCCCGCATATATACGTAAGGCCAATGATCAGCAAATGCTGGAAATGGCTTTAATTGAGAATATTCAACGCGAAAACCTCAACGCTATCGAAATTGCCCTTAGCTACCAGCGTTTGTTAAGCGAGTGTAACCTAAAACAAGAAGAGCTTGGCGACCGGGTGGGCAAAAAGCGGACTACAGTAACCAATTATTTGCGCTTGCTAAAATTACCACCCGATATACAAGTAGCTTTGCGCGACAACCAAATTAGTATGGGCCACGCCCGTGCCTTAATCAATATCGAAAATGTTGAGTTGCAGCTAGAGGTATACCGCCGCATTGTAGAACAGGAATTATCTGTAAGAAAAGTAGAAGAAATTGTTCGGAACCTAAGCGATCAGCAAAAAGGTAACAAACCTTCGGCCCGACCAGCCCAAAACGAACATACCGGGGAAATTAAGAAAGTAGAATCGCGGCTTTCAACGTATTTTGGCACCAAAATTCAGGTAAAATCAAATAAAGCCGGCAAAGGAGAAATTAAAATTCCATTTTTATCCGTTGATGATTTAAACCGGATATTGGAAATACTTAATTATACTTAATGAGAATCGGCCTGTTTAATGTTTTTTTCCTGCTGTTGCTAATTTGTACCGGTTTAAGTACTGGTTTGCAGGCCCAGGTTATCACTACCGGCCCCGATTCGGTAGAAGTAGCACCGCCACCACCTAGCCCCAAAGATACCATTCCTTTTTACCGGGTAGATTTATGGAGTAAACCAGGAAAAGCCGCCCTTATGTCGGCTATTGTACCCGGTTTAGGACAGGTTTATAATAAAAGCTATTGGAAAGTTCCGGTTATCTATGCCGGCGCCGGGGTACTGTTTTATTTTGTGAGCCAACATCAAAAAAATTATTTACACTATCGTACTGGTGTTAGAGTCCGCCAAGATACTACTACCACCGACGTCGAAGACGAGTTTACAGAAAGGCTTGCGGCCTTAAACCCGCAGGATAGAATTAATCAGTTAAAAAGAGGCCGTGATACCTACCGCAGGTGGCGCGACCAAACTATTTTACTTACTTTAGTAGCTTACACCATAAATGTAGCCGAAGCGTATGTTTACGCCCACCTGAAAGACTTTGATATCAGCGACGATCTATCAATGAAGGTAAATCCTAATTTTATTTATACGGCTTCTACCAACAGCTTTGCACCCGCCCTCACTTTAAGTATAAATTTTAAAAACAATGCGCATTCTTCTCATCGGATACGGTAAAATGGGTAAAACCATTGAACAAATACTCTTGCAAAAAGGCCATGAACTAGCCGGCATTATTGATGTTCATAACCGGGAAAACCTGCAAACCTTTAACGGACAAAACACCGACGTCGCCATAGAATTTACTCACCCCGAATCTGCCCCGCAAAACATTCGTTACTGTCTGCAGAATCAGATACCGGTGGTTTCGGGCTCTACGGGTTGGTTACAGCACCTGCCCGAAATCACGGCGATATGCAATCAAAAGCAAGGGTCTTTTTTTTATGCCTCTAATTATAGTGTAGGGGTAAATTTGTTTTTTCATTTTAATGAATATATTGCAGCCAAAATGCAGGCTTATAGTGATTTTAATGTTGAAATAAAAGAAGTACACCATACCCAGAAAGTGGATAAACCCAGTGGTACGGCTATTACTACCGCCGAAGGTTTGCTTAATAACTATTCATTAAAGACCAATTGGGTAAGTGATGCTGATCAGCCGCAGCCCCAGGAGTTAAACATAATTTCGGAACGCCTGGCCGATGTAGTGGGTTTACATACGGTAAAATATACCTCGGCCCACGATACAATTGAATTAACCCACAATGCCCACAGCCGCATTGGCTTTGCCGAAGGAGCCGTAATGGCCGCCGAATGGTTACCGGGCAAAATTGGCGTTTACGGGATGAAAGATTTGCTTAACTTGTAAGCTCCGAAGTAAAAACCTTAACATGAAGTTAAAATTCAGGAACACCAACCCAACTACCACACCTAAACCCAAAGCCCCTAAAGGCTTTTTCCGGGAGTGGGGCGATGCTATTTTATTTGCGGTAATTGCTGCTACCCTTATACGCTGGGCAACGTTTGAGGCCTACGTAATCCCTACTCCTTCTATGGAAAAATCTTTATTGGTGGGAGATTATTTGTTTGTAAGCAAACTACACTACGGCCCCCGCACACCTAAAACACCGTTGCAAGTACCGCTTACGCACCAAACTATTTGGGGTACCAGCATTCCGTCTTATTCTAAACTAATACAGCTGCCGCAATTTCGTCTGCCCGGTTTTTCTTCGGTAAAACAAGGCGATGTGGTGGTTTTTAACTTTCCGCCCGAAGAAGAACATCCCGTAGATTTGCGCACCAACTATATTAAACGTTGTATTGCCATAGCCGGAGATACGCTGGTTATAAAGAATAAAGAAATTTATGTAAATGGAGCTCTCCAAAAAGATCCGGAGCAAACCCAGTACCGGTATTTTTTACAAACCGGCAAAGCATTGAACGAACAGTTTTTTCGGGACCATAACATAACTGAACCTACTTTGGTACAAAACGGTTATATTGTAGATACCACTCCTGAGACGGCTAAAGAATTAGGCAAAAATGAGACAATTAAAGCCGTAGAAGAATACGATAAAATTCCGGCAGGCGTAGCAGATCCCAGTGTTTACCCGTTTAAGCCATCGGTATACAAATGGAATAAAGATAACTACGGACCAATTTGGATACCTAAAAAAGGTGCCACCATTACGTTAGATTCATTAACCATTCCGCTTTACGAAACCGTTATCAGGCGTTACGAGAGTAATAAAAACGTGGTAGTAGAGGATAACCGCATAACCATAGACGGTAAATCCCAAACCCAATACACCTTCAAACAAAATTATTATTTCATGATGGGCGATAACCGGCACAACTCCCTCGATTCGCGGTTCTGGGGTTTTGTACCCGAAGACCATGTGGTAGGTAAAGCCGTATTAATCTGGATGTCGTCGGACCCTTATGGTGGCGTAAGTGGTAAAATCCGTTGGAACCGGATATTTAAACTAATAAACTAGATAATCTATAACTTTCATAAGCGCTAAAAAGAGAAGCACCAAAGTGATTTGGTGCTTCTCTTTTTAGCGTTGAACCTGGCTGAATATTGTTATTTCTAAAGATTTTTACTTCTCTAAATATTATTCAAGAGGCAAGTTTCTCCTCCACTTCTTATCATTGCCGGAAAGCAGACCTTAGATTAAAATCCATCTAAGAGTTAATAATGATAATTGAACCAACAAAAATTACGAGTATAACAGCTATTTACCACGCAATCTCGGTTTGGCCTTGCGCTTTTAGGTAATCATTGGTCTTGCTAAAATGCTGGCAACCAAAAAAGCCTTTGTCGGCGGCAAACGGCGACGGGTGGGCAGCAGTTAGTACGTGGTGCTTCTGCGCATCAATTATGGCACCTTTCTTTTGGGCAAAGGCTCCCCAAAGCAAAAAAACCAAACCTTCTTTCTGGTCAGATAAAACTTGTATAACAGCATCGGTAAATTCTTCCCAGCCTTTCTTTTGGTGAGAACCCGGTGAGTTGGCCCGCACGGTTAAGGTAGCATTCAAAAGCAATACGCCTTGTACGGCCCAACGTTCCAGGTTGCCCGAGCGCGGAATTTCTTTGCCTACATCTTCTTTAATTTCTTTAAAAATATTGCGCAGAGATGGTGGAGGTGTAACACCATCCGGAACAGAAAAAGACAAACCGTGCGCCTGCCCGGCACCATGGTAGGGATCCTGACCAATTAAAACTACTTTAACCTGGTCGAAAGGTGTTTTAGTGAAGGCATTAAAAATAAGATTACCCGGCGGAAACACCTGTTGGGTGGCATATTCTTCTTTTACAAAAGAAATTAATTTTTTAAAATATTCCTTTTCAAACTCCTGATTTAAAACGCGGTTCCAGCTTTCTTCTATTTTAACAGCCATAAAAATGATTAAATTAGCGAAACAAATTAAAGTTTTTTTAACGTAAATGCTTGGTATACCAAAACTATTAATTAAAATTGGTTGTTTATTTAACAAACCTGCAACACCCATTATGGATACAACCACCACACAGGGCGTAAAAGTAACGGTAACTACCAACTACCTCCCCGACTATTCCAGTCCGGGTCAGCAGCATTTTGTTTTTGCGTACAAGATAAATATTCAGAATAACAGTGAATTTACGGTAAAGTTATTACGCCGGCATTGGTTTATCCATGATACAAATGGCATTGTACGCGAAGTTGAAGGCGAAGGTGTAGTTGGGCAGCAACCCGTTTTAGAACCCGGCGAATCGCACGAGTATGTTTCCGGATGTAATTTAAAAACCGGCATTGGCAAAATGCGAGGCACCTATTTAATGGAACGCCTGGTAGATGGCCGGCAATTTAATGTTCTTATTCCTGAATTTGTACTGATTGTGCCTTACAAGCTAAACTAAAAACATCCGATTGCACCTGCTTCGTCTGGCCTATAAATTTTTACTTTATCGGCTCAAATCTTTCCGGCTCCACGGGGTACATTCTCCTTTTGTTTTTGAATTGTACCAGAACGTTATTCTGCATTCCGGGCAATTTACTGCCTACTCTATTCTGGAAGAGTTTAGGCAAAGACTTTTGCATACTAAAAAAATTATTCAGGTAACCGATTTTGGCGCGGGCTCTAAAAAGCAACATTCTTCGGCAAGGGAGATAAATCAAATCACTAAAATATCAGCCAAACCGCCCAGGTATGCGCAATTGCTTTTTCGGTTGGTGAATTTCAGGCAACCTGCTATTACTTTAGAGCTAGGCACTTCTTTGGGGGTTTCAACGGCTTATCTGGCTATGGCATGTCAGCGAAGTAAAGTCTTTACTTTAGAAGGCTGCCCTAATATTGCTGATGAGGCCCAGAATAATTTCCGGAACCTCAAACTCAGCAATATTCAGGTAATTACCGGCAACATAGACCAAACCTTAACCCATACTATTGCCGCTTTGCCCCAGCTAGATCTCGTTTTTTTTGACGGTAACCACCGCTATGAACCAACTATGCGGTATTTTAATACTTGCCTGACCAAACATACGGCTAACAGCATTTTTGTTTTTGACGATATTTATTGGTCAGCCGAAATGGAAAAGGCCTGGCAGGAAATAATTAAACACCCGGCAGTTACCCTCTCCATCGACCTCTTCCAATTTGGTTTAATTTTTTTCCGGCCGCATCAACCCAAGCAGCATTTTACTTTGTGGTATTAATACAAGCCGTATTGATTAACCTGCATCATGAATATTTATTAGTTTGTAATAGCTTGCCGAATACGTAACAGTTTTTCTAATAAACCTTCTAGCTGGTCTAAGGGTAACATGTTTGCAGCATCGGATTTAGCCTGACTGGGCATGGGATGCGTTTCAATAAAAATACCGTCGGCACCTACCGCAATAGCGGCTTTGGCAATGGTTTCGATAAGCGCTGGTTTACCACCGGTTACGCCAGAAGACTGGTTTGGCCGCTGCAAAGAATGGGTTACATCCATAACCACCGGCACGCCAAAAGCTTTCATATCTACAATATTGCGGTAATCAACCACTAAATCGGAGTAGCCAAACGTATTACCGCGGTCCGTTAAAATCACGTTGTCGTTGCCCGAGCCTTTTATTTTATCTACCGCAAAGCCCATGGCCTCGCCTGATAAGAATTGACCTTTTTTAACACTAACTGTTTTGCCAGTTTTGGCGGCAGAAATTAATAAATCGGTTTGGCGGCACAAAAAAGCCGGAATTTGCAGCACATCAACATACGCGGCTGCCATAGCGGCTTCGTGGGCTTCGTGAATATCGGTTATGGTTGGTACATCAAATTCGGTATTAACCTTCTGCAAAATTTTTAAGGCTTTTTCGTCGCCGATGCCGGTAAAAGAATCTAACCGGGACCGGTTGGCTTTGCGGTAAGAACCTTTGAAAATATAGGGTATTTGCAATCGGTCGGTAATTTTCTTTATTTTTTCGGCAATTGACAAAGCCATGGCCTCGTCTTCGATGGCACAAGGACCGGCCATTAAAAAAAAATTATTCGTATGGGTATGGGTTAATTTTGGAATTGACAGCATATATATATTAAATCTGAATGGGTTTCGTTAATATTTTAATTTTAGTTTAATGTGAGTTTACCTTAATGACAATAATTTATTTTATAATTGCGACTTAGATTAAATAAAATTTAAGATTTTTGTCGCGGTAAATTTATTTCTTTATTTAACTACTTGCATCTTTACTTGTCGGATAAATAATTTTGGCAAATAGGACGGTTCTAATATTTTTGTACTTTCTATATATTTACTTACTTTAGAAACTTAACTAACTTAAACAATATGGCAGAAAATAATTCTGAAAGAGACAATAATCGTAAATTATTGGTAATAGGTTTAATTATTGTCTTGCTTAGTATTAACGGAATTCTGTTTTACATGCAGCACCAAAAAACCCAGAAAGTAGAAGAGCAAGCAGAAGTTATCCGGGTAAAAAACAGCGAGCTGGAAAATCAGATTAAAATTTATGAAGCTTTAAAAACCGATTTTGAGCGCCAAAGCGAAGAGCTACAGACTATGGGGGTAGCCAACGACTCCTTAGAAGCTAAAATTGCGCAAATCAATGCGGACTTAATTAAACTGCAATCTTTTAGAAAGACCAGCTTTTCCCTGGCCGACCAACGCCGTTACCGCGAAAGAGCCTCTAACCTGGAAAGCCAGCTGAAGAAAAAAGATATTGAAATAGCTAAACTGAAAGATGATAATAAAGTGCTCTTTGGTGAAAACACCAATCTTAAAACGGCACAAAATAAGTTAACCGATACTATTAGTACTTTAAAAACGAATAACCAGGATTTAAGCCAGAAAGTAGCGCTTGCCTCCCGGTTAGAAGCCCAGAATATTAGCGTTAATATTATTAATAACCGGGGTAAAGAAAAAGAAGACAGCGACGAAGAGTACAAAGCCAAACAAGTAGATAAAATTAAAATTTCTTTTTCTATGGGTAATAATGAGGTGGCTGAAAAAGGAACAAAAGAAATTTTAATGCGCCTGATTGAACCAGATGGCGCTGCCCTGTATAACCTTTCTACCGGCTCGGGTACTTTTATGCTCAACGGCGAAGAAACCTTCTTTACAGCCAAAAGAGACATTGTTTTTGATAACACCAAGCAAGCCGTAACTTTTGTTTACGCCAAAGGTGCCGAATACAAAAGAGGTTTACATACGGTAGAACTTTACGCCGATGGATTCCTGATTGGTAAGACCACTTTTACGTTAAAGTAAACCGATTTACTTTACTTGCATGTAAGTAGAGTATCATATAAAAAAGAAGGCCGGGTAAATCCGGCCTTCTTTTTTATATGATACTTCAGTATTCTAATCTACTAATTCGCGGCGGTCCTGAATTACCCTAAAATTTTCTACCATTTTAATAGCTTCGGTAACATCTTCCGAAAAAATTGTAATCAATGCTCCACGGGTGGCATTCTCTAGCGCATGTGCAATGGCCCGCATTTCTTCCGGAATAAAAGTTACTTTTTTCGGCGGTTCTACCTGACTAATTCCTTCCTGCAATATTTCCAAAATATGCTCGGGCGAAGCACCTCGTAAATCTTTATCTTGCCGGATTATTATTTCATCAAATATTTCTGCGGCCATTCTACCTAGTTCCCGGGTATCTTCATCGCGGCGGTCTCCTACTCCGGCAATTATACCTACCCGCCGCGTTGCCTCAGCGGTAGCTACAAACTCACCAATTGCTTTTAATCCGGCCGGATTATGGGCATAATCAACCAGAACCTCAAAAGTTGGGAAACGGAAAAGATTCATACGACCCGGCGTTTTAGAAGCAGATGGCACAAAGGTGCGTAAAGAGTTTTTAATGTCTTCTACCGGAATCCGCGATACATAAGCCGCCAGTGTAGCTGCCAATACATTTTCTATATTAAAGCGGGCCCTTCCGCCAAAAGTAAGCGGAATATCGGCAACTCGATCTACTCTGATTTTATAACTGTTTTTATAAATCGAGATAAATCCATTCTCCAGCACCGCGGCTAAGCCGCCTCTGCTAATGTGTTTTAAAATGCGCGGGTTATTTTCGTCGAGGCTAAAGAAGGCTACTTTGCAATCCAGTTCTTTGGCCATTTTGTAAACCAAATCGTCGTCGGCATTTAAAACCGCGTAACCATCGGGCTTTACTGTTTTAGGAATTACGGCTTTTACCCGAGCCATGTCTTCTAAGGTATTTATATCACGTAAACCTAAATGATCGGCCGCTACATTGGTTACAATGCCTACGTCGCATTGTTCAAAGCCCAGCCCGGACCGCAGCATACCGCCCCGGGCACATTCCAGCACCGCAAAATTTACCGTTGGGTCTTTTAACACAAAGGCCGTACTTTTAGCACCGGTCGTATCGCCTTTCTCCAGCATTTTATCTTGTATATAAATACCGTCGGTGGTAGTAAAACCTACCTGGTACCCGTTAGATTTAATAATATGAGCCGTTAAACGGGTAGTGGTGGTTTTACCATTGGTACCGGTAATCGCAATTATAGGAATGCTGGAGGGGCAACCGTGCGGAAATAACATGTTAATTACAGGTTCAGCTACGTTGCGGGGTAAACCTTCGGTAGGCGCAATATGCATCCGGAAGCCTGGCGCTGCGTTTACTTCCAGTACGGCACCCCGGCCTTCGTTTAACGGAATGGCAATATCGGTTGTCATAACATCAATACCGCAAATATCTAAGCCTATAATACCGGCTATTCTTTCGGCCATCAGTACGTTATACGGGTCAATAATATCGGTTACATCGGTTGCGGTACCACCCGTACTTATATTAGCAGTACTTTTTAAGTATAATATTTCGCCAGGTTTAAGAACTGATTTTATAGTGAGCCCTTTGTCTTTTAAAATGGCTTTGGTAAACTTATCTACTTTAATTTGGGTTAATTCTTTTTCGTGCCCAACTCCCCGCCGCGGATCTTTATTTACTTTCTCAATTAATTGCTGAATACTGGATTCGCCGTCGCCGGTTACCATGGCGGGGGTACGCTTGGCAGCAGCCACAAACTTGCGGTTAATTACCAGCAACCTAAAATCAAAACCTTCTATAAACTGCTCTACAATTACTCCGGCCGAATATTTAGATGCTTCTACAAAACCTTTTTGGGCATCTTTCCAGTTCTTTATGTTTATACTGGCCCCTTTGCCGTGGTTCCCATCTAAAGGTTTAGTTACCAACGGATACCCTAACGCTTGCGTAGCGGCTTTAAGTTCTTCTATAGAATACACGGTAGTACCCTTGGGAACCGGCACCCCTGCTTCGGCCAGCATTTCTTTTGTGGCATTTTTATCGCCGGCGAGTTCAACGGCAAAAGTAGCAGTCCGGCACGTCATGGTAGCTTGAATCCGCTTCTGGTGCACACCATAACCTAGCTGAATTAACGAATTGCGGTTTAAACGAATATAGGGAATACCTCTACTTACCGCTTCGGCTACAATTGAGTATGTGCTGGGGCCAATATGTTCATCTTCCCGGATTTGGTGCAACCGGTCTACATCTCGTTTTAAATTATATCGGGCATCTTTTACTAGCGCTTCTGTAATCTTTACCGCCGCATAAGCCGCGTATTCGCCGGCCCGTTCTTCTGAGTAGGAAAAAATAACATTATCTATGCCTTCTCTTGAACTAGGAATGGTACGGCCAAATCCACAATCCATACCCGACAGGTTTTGTAGCTCTAAGGCAATGTGCTCTACTACCTGGCTTAATTTAGCTCCGCGTCTTACAATTTTAAAGAAGCCTCCTTCTGTTCCTTCTGCCGAGCGATGCGCCTGCATTCCTGGAAACATTTTCTTCAGCCGCATGAAGAAGCCAGGAATTTCGTTGGTGTAAATATCTTTATACTGCTGTAGGTCTAGTTCAGCCACAATAATTTTGGGGTGCTCCACCGACCAATAATTTGGTCCGCGCATAATGCGCAAGTCAACAATTTCCATGGGGATAATTTTGAACTTTTAAACTTTATCTACTAATAAGAATGAAGTTGATTAAAATCGGGAATTAAAAATGTATCCCCTTTACCTAAAAGATCGACTTTTAAATTTCTTAATGTAACGGGATCGCCATTGTCGACTTCATGGATGTTAGTAGCTGTACAACCGCGAGCATCCATAACCACAATTAAGCCGCTCCCAATTACTTCGGCTTCTCTACCAGCTTTTACCACAATCCCGGTATCTTCTTCTAACCCTATTCCAATACATCCCGGATTTGAGGCCAAACGGTGCGCCATTCTAATCATACGGCCACGAGAGATAAAATGGGTATCAATGGCTACATTTTTTAAAAATTCTAAACCGGTAGTAGAGCGTACATCGCCTTTAAACATGCCATTATCTTTTTGGCCTTCGTATATCATACCCGTCGACATAGCGGCAGCACCGGCACTGGTACCAGCAATTACAATTGCATCTTTTATAAAACGCTGCTTTAGCACAAATAATAATTCGGTTCCTCCTAATATGGCGGTTAATTTTAATTGGTCGCCACCCGTAAACAGTATTCCATCAGCCTCTTTTATTAATTCTATAATCTCAGGCTTAGCAGCATCCTCTCTGGTCCGTATATCTGCTATTTTAATATTTTTAATTTTTAGCTTAGAAAAAACCTTTACATAATCCTTCGCAACTTCATCTGGTTCCGATGATGCTGTTGGAATAATAAGGACCAGTGGATTTTCTCTTTTTAATTCTTCGGTAAAGCGCGTTAAAATATCCAACTCAATAAAATTCCCATTTCCCTCGTGCACATGATTTCCGCTCTCGCCTTTGTCTTCTTTTCCGCCGATGGCAATAATTATACCCTTGGGCGTTATGCTTTCATTAATGGTACGCTGTTCTACTTTACTTGTCTTCTCACCCATATTTATTTTTAAGTTTATAATAAATTAATAAACCTCAGTCCTATTCTATTTTGCAACAGATAAGCCAACTTGTGATTCAACAGAATTAAAAATTATTCTTAAAATGAGGTAAGAAGCATACGTATGCTCAAATAAAAAGATGAAGCTTTTGGGGCATTAAACAGACCTATTGAAATAAATCGGTCTTTATTCGGGAAATGGTAAGTAGAAGATGAAGAAAGTACGGCAACTACTTAGAATACATACAAAACAGAAACAAAAAACCCTGCTGTTTAAGAGCAGGGTTCTATTATGAGGTAGCGAGCGGATTCGAACCGCTGTACGAGGTTTTGCAGACCTCTGCCTAGCCACTCGGCCTCGCTACCGGTTTGGGAGTGCAAACATAACTATTTTTTAATACCTTCCAAAAGGTTACTGAATATTTATTCAGAAAATAAATTAATATTTCAGCAGAAGCAGTGAGTATTACTAATAAATAATTGACTCTCAAATTAATATAATACTTGTTTTCTAAATTTTAATTTGGCAAACAATTGAATAAAATTATTAATCATAGGTTAAGTTTTACTAAAACTATCTTCCAAAAATAAGCTAAAGAAGCAACCAACCACATTGCTGTACCCTGAATAAGGTAATATACTAAACTAACGTGAACTCGGGAATTAAGCTAGTAATCTAGCGGGATTAAAAGATGCTTTCTGATGTTCTAAGAAAGAGTAAGCAGTCAATCCGAAGATGATTTGCACCAATGCGTTAACTGGATTGCGGTGGCGGGTATGGTCAATATCACAGACAGTCATGAGAATATCATTAACCGCTTCAATAGTACCTCTTTGGCGTAAGTTTATCTTATCAGCAAAGCTTAGGAGCATGTTTTTCATGTTACGTCCGACTTTAGCTACCAAATGAAGTCCTTGCTCAAGCAACTCTTCGAGTAAAGCCGAAAGGTAACCTTTATCGCCATAGCACTTACCCTGCAAACCAGCCAATAGCCGGCTTAGTACCTGTTTGTTGTTATCGGCTACATTAGCTGGCGTGATGAGAAAGCGTAATAACTCACCATATTGATTGGTCACCAGGTGTAGTTTCAGGCCATAGAACCAACCCGTGGAGGACTTGCCTCTGGCGGCCACCTGCTCAAAGACCTTATGGGAGTGGATACGTCGGTTATCACAAACGGGCAGTTTCTTGGAGTCAATGTAGTAATGACCGCTCCAGATAGATAAACGGCAACGGTAATGAGCCAACAGAAAAGCATGCAGGTAAGCCTGGCGAGCCAAAGATAAGAATTGCGGATAAGAGCAGGCTTGGGGAAAGTAGCTCCGCAACTCCCCTAACACCAGCCGCTGGTAGAAGTACAGGAAGCATTTAAAGCCTGACAGGTGGTAAAGCACCAGGATAGTGAGGACTTCACTCTCACTCAACCTGGGCTTACGACCGGCACAAGAACGTGGTGCTAGGCCGGCAGGGAGCGGATGGGTAGCTAAATAATGGCTGACTTGAAGACAAAAATCATCGATAAAGCAGAACACTTCTACTACTTTTCTAGTATCTATCACAAAATACATCAGGCTAAAACTTTAGGTGAAACATCGGACAATATTTCTACCTTGGCTTTAGCCTGTATGTTTTATTATACCCGCTCTCTTTTTTGATTTAATTCTCGAGTTCACGTTAGTTTAGAGAACTCGGGGCGCGGTTCAATCATTCCACCGGCGCAAGCTACGGATGTTACCATAACAGAAAGTTTAAAAGTATTCATGGTCAGCAGCTCCTCAGCTATCAGAATAATTCCAAAAAGGAGATAGTGACTTAGACCTTTAACCTAACTGCTGGGTTAAGCCTAACTGCCCTAGCAATTTGCAGACAGACAGTAAAAACAACTATAACGATTGAGATAATCAGGGCAATCGCAAAAGGAGTAAAAGAAATATGTACCCGATAAGCAAAAGTTTCTAGCCATTTATTTGCGATCATAAATGAGATGGGCCACGCGATCAAATTTGCAATTAAAACGATCATGAAGTATGGCCTGCTTAAAATTACCGTTAGTTGCTCGCCACTTGCCCCAAATACTTTTCTGATTGCAACCTCTTTCATACGCAGACGAATAGCATAAGCCGCCGAAGAAAATAAGCCGAGGGCAGCTATAAAAACGGCCAACCCTGAAAACAAGACAAGCACCGTTCGCAACTGCTCCTGCTTTACAAAAAGCTGTCCGTATAATTCATCGAGGAAATGATAGTTGAAATTATCCCCGTCAAGTTTATTGATATCGCTCCATTGACGGCCTAATGTTTTCAACATACCCGGTATGGCATTCCCTTCAGCACTTATCATAATTTGTGTTTTTAATAGTCCGCAATGATCATTCAT
>NZ_JBMQUD010000031.1:0-31115 GCF_057359045.1 Adhaeribacter sp. | reverse complement strand
GGCAAAAAGAATAAAAAACAAAAAGAAACGGCCGGTTTTTTGTAATCCCAAAGACATACTAAAAAATTAAAATGCTAATAAAATTATTGTTCTATAAACTGATACAAATGCTTGCCTGGTCCTCTAAACCTTTCTTTCTGCGCCGTTCAGACAGATGGCAAAACCTCTTCATTCCGGCACAATAAGCCAATATTAATAATTGCCTGCTAAAACAATTAAAATTAAATATTATATCAAACAAATTATTAATGCAGGCACCCCGGTTCTTGGGCATAAAACCTATTCACCAATATTTCAGGTTAACGCATATTTATCAATAAATCTGTTTTATAGCGGGTATAATGTTCATAGCGTCCGTGCATCCACATAACCAGCGGTTTTTTACCAGCGTAATCAGCCACTACATAAGGCCGGATATTATTAGCTGTTGAATTTTGAGTTAGCGCCGTGGTTTTCCAATTATCTCCTTTTAGTTGCCAGTGCTCAATTTCAAAAGTGCCATTTATTTGCCGCGATAAATAAACATTATCCGGTTTGTGGTGGTCCAGGACAATGCCGCCCGAGTAATGTTCTTCGAGTACTTTGCCCGATTTTTCGGGTTTGGTGATATAGCCTCCGGCATTTACCACTTGCCGGTCAATCCATTTTTTACCGTTCCAGCGGGTATAATAATAAATATGCTCGTGCACCGACGGGTAGCGGGCATAGGCAATTACCGGCCGGTTGTTTTTATCGAGGGCAATATCCCAGAACCAGGCTTTGGTTTGATGCACGTTTACATCGTACACTTTGTTAATTTTAGACAGCTGGAGCGGTACTTCATGCAGGCTGGCAATAATATTGCCGTTGGTTTGATGAAATTTACCTTTTTGGTAAAACATGTGGTAAACCGATGCCGGCCCGATTTTAGGATGCCCGTCGGTAAATACAAAGTCGATGCGGGATTTATTATCGGACGTTACTTTTAGGTACGGGGCATTGTTAATGGCTCTGGTGTCGAGGTAATACCGACCATCCTGCCAGGTATTTCCCAAATCATCGCTGTAAGTGAAATATTGGCCCCAGCCGGTAAATGATTGGCCCGGCGTAGTACCCCGGAAAAATAAATATATGCGGTTGTTTTCGCCGGACAGCATAACCGGATGTGCATAACAAAGACGTTTAGTGGGTAAGTTAAAGTTAATTATTTTTTCTTCTTCCCATTCGGTAATGTCTTCGGGCCGCTTGCTCTTGCGCATAAAAAAGCGGCCGTTGTGCTCGGTATAAAACGTTAATATTTTACCATCGGGCAAAAATAAAATAGCGGGCACGTTGTGGTCGTCAATCTGCAGCTTTTCGTGTAAAATAAAAGTGTGAATTACTTGGGTCTTTTCGTCGCGGGCACTTAACACCACATCGCCCTGGCTATTAATGTAGCCGTAATAAATTTGCTCGTGCTGCCCTTTGTGGTAAATCGCCCGCGGGTCGGAGAACCAGCACCAGGCCCCATCCTGGGCTACTGTTTTATAAGCCGATGCGGGCGTTTGAGAATAACCAGAGAAGCTAAAAAGCAAGCCAAAAACGAGTAATAAGAAGTGTTTAAGGAGCAATATGAGAAATTTTATCATTCTTTAAATATGAAATAATAGATATTATGCTTCGGAATATTCCTGTCTCTTTTTAGCAATAATAAAATCACTTTACCAATTGATTCCCTCCTCAGAAGTCTTGCTCCGTGGCTATTTTTTTTAAGTAAATGTTACAAAAAGGCAAATAGCAATACTAAGAAAAAATACAGAATAAATAGGGTGCCCATGCGATAAGAGAAGTACTCTTATGGAACCACTAGAAAGCAGTAAACCCATTTCTATTATATTAATGCATACCAGAATATAAATTGGTACAATACAGAAATCCGTCTTAAATCTGCTGTAATGTAAACTCAACCGTAAATGGCTAACCCCCACAAATAGAAAGGACTATGTACAATAAAATAAGGTAATAACCCAGCTAAAATAAAAATAATCATTATAAGAAGCCGTTACATCTGGCTTATGCAATACTAGAATCGTTGCTATAAATAATTCTTATTAAAGTAATAGCAAATAGCCTACACAATAACATAAACCCACATTTTGTCTTAATTAAGTAACCATTCTGCTAGAAAAGTGAATTCCACAAGAATTTTGTTGCTGCTACGCAAGAGGCTATTATAACGGCGGTTGGTGCTCCTCCTATACTTTCATTTTGTTAGGCTTCGCCATAATTTAGGCCTGCGGGTCTGTAAAATTTGTTATTTAAGTAGTCCCAGTAACTGCGTAATTCTCTCCAAAACACCTACTGCCTACAGCTGGCCGCAGCCGCACAAAAGAGAAACCAGATATAAACCAACTCCCTTTCATTAGCATCATAAACTGTTTTATAAACTAAAAACCTATTTCAGAAAATTTATTTCATATACTAGCTTGCAATACATAGTACTATCTATTACCTTGACATCACCTATTCATCTGTTTTAGCACAGGTGTTTAGAAGAGTATCACTTTTAGTTAAATAAATAGATTAATACTTCTGGGTCTTGCTATTGTAAGGTTTTGCACATCAGCTGATAAGGCTAGATTAAAATGACAGCTAACAAAATAAACCTATGACGCTACAAATTACCAACATCTCCAAATTATATCCCAATGGGGTGCAGGCACTCCAAGATGTTACGCTCACTATTCCCAAGGGCATGTACGGCCTTTTGGGGCCGAACGGAGCCGGCAAATCTACCCTGATGCGCACGCTGGCCACCTTGCAGGAACCTGATTCCGGAAATATTTACCTGGATGATATTGATGTTTTAAACCAGAAAGAAGCGGTACGCCAGACGCTGGGATATTTACCGCAGGAGTTTGGGGTTTACCCTAATGCCAAAGCAGAAGATTTACTCGATTACTTTGCCGTGCTCAAAGGCATTACCAACCGGGCCGCCAGAAAAGAAGTAGTGGAAGCTTTACTGAAACAGACCAACCTGTGGGATAAACGCCGGCAGAAACTGGGCAACTTCTCGGGCGGTATGAAGCAGCGCTTTGGCGTGGCCGTAGCCCTGCTGGGAAACCCGAAGTTAATGATTGTGGATGAACCTACGGCAGGTTTAGATCCGGCCGAACGGGTGCGCTTTCTTAATTTATTAAGCGAGTTAGGCGAGAACAGCGTCGTTATTTTATCTACACATATTGTAGAAGATGTAAGTGAACTCTGCACCCGGATGGCGATCATCAACAAAGGGCAAATATTACAAGAAGCAGAGCCTTTGCAAGCCGTGGCGGAACTACAGGGAAAAATCTGGCGCCGCATTGTGCAAAAAAGTATGTTGCCAGCCTTGGAGCAAGCGTATAAAATTATCTCTACCAAACTTATTGGCGGGCGAACAGCCGTTCATATCTACAGCGAAGAAATTCCGGGCAACGGCTTTGAATTAGTGGCTCCTGACCTGGAAGACGTTTACTTCAGCACCATGGCCGGACATACCGGAAACCATAAACCGGAGGTTGCAAGATGAAGCTCTGGAATATTTTTCGCTTCGAGTTTGGCTACCTGGCCCGGCGCATTTCCACCTGGCTTTATTTAATAGTCTTACTCGCCTTTACCTTTCTGATGAACGGGCTCACCACCCCCGGCGACGGCGTATACCCGAACAATACTTTCCATATAACGGCCGTAACGGTAATTGGTGGCCTTATCTGGCTAATAATGGGCGCCTCCATTGCCGGCGAAGCCGCCGCCCGGGATGTGCAAATGCGGATGTATCCGCTTACCTACAGTATGCCGGTTTCAAAGCTCGATTATTTGGGTGGCCGGTTTCTGGCCGCCTTTGCGGTAAATGCCCTGCTGATATTTTCTTTGCCGGTAGGTACACTGCTTTCCTTCTATCTACCTGGCTTAGCTCAAGATGGTTTATTACCGTTCCGGCCAACGGCTTACCTAAGTGTTTACTTTTTTATTGCCTTACCCAGTGCTTTTGTGGCAACCGCCCTACAATTCAGTTTTGCCGCCCTAAGCCGCCAGGTTATGACCAGTTATCTGGCCAGTTTGCTATTAGCCCTGGTTGCTCAAATTATTGCTATATCAGTGGCAAAACTCTTCGGGAACTGGGACCTGGTAAAATTACTTGACCCGGTGGGTGTTACCGGTATTGTAGGCAACGAACTGCAAACCTGGACGCCAACTGAAAAAAACACGCGACTTGTTTCCCTAACCGGCATGTTTCTTTTAAATCGCATCTTGTGGCTTAGCATTGCCATAGGATTATTGTTGTTCACTTACATGCGAGTCAGTTTTGCTAATCCGGTAACGAGCAGCTGGTGGAGCCGTTTAAAACGGCAACCAAAAGTACAAGTCAATATTCCTGCTGAAACCGCAATAGTAAGAGCAACTGCCATTTTTGTTCCGCAGTTACAGCAACGTTTCAACTTTAAAACTTATTTCTACCAAACGCTCGCCATTACCTCGGCATCATTTAGAAAAATGGCCCGAAACCCCGTCGGACTTACGCTGGTTGCTTTAATTACTTTGTTATCGGTGGTGTTCAGCAATAAAATCATGACGCAGTTTGGCATTCCGCTGCTGCCCACTACTGCGCAAGTGTTAGGTTACTTGGCCACTCCGGTAAATAACCTCGGTAACCCGTGGGTGGTTATTCCGCTACTCATTATATATTTCAGTGGCGAACTTGTCTGGCGGGAACGGGATGCGGGCTTAAGTGATATTTTTGATGCAACACCAGTGCCGGAATGGGTACTTTTTATCGGTAAGTTTTTAGGGATAGCCTTCCTTATTCTTGTTTGGGTATTATTGGTTCTGGCCGGAGGTATAGGAATGCAGTTAAGCCAAGGCTACGATAATATAGATATAGGCCTGTACTTACAGGTACTTTTCGGGATTCAATTTATAGATTACCTACTCTTTGCCCTGCTCGCGCTGGTAGTACACGTAGTGGTAAATCAAAAATATATCGGTTACCTGGTGCTGCTGCTGGTTTTTAGCTTTATGGCTTTTCCTGCCACCTTTCGGGTAGAGCACAAAATGCTGATTTTTGGCGCAGACCCGGGCTGGTGGTACACCGATATGCGGGGCTTCGGACTTACCCTTAAGCCCTGGCTGTGGTTTAAAATATATTGGTTAGCCTGGGCTTTGCTGCTGGCAGTACTAGCACGATTGCTTTGGGCACGGGGAAGAGATCAAGGTTTAAAATACCGTATTCAATTAGTAAAGCGCCGGTTCACTCGCTCCACAAACAGTGTTGCCCTACTTGGTGCCGGGCTTCTTCTTACCTTAGGAAGCTTTATTTTCTATAATACGAATGTGCGGAACGAGTACCTGACCAGCTCCGACCTAAACGAACGGAAGGTGGAATACGAACGGCGTTACGGCCGGTTCCGCAATACCCCGCAACCCCAACTAAAGGCTACCAAACTGCACCTAGAAATTTATCCCGACCAACAGCAAGCCAATATTTATGCTACATATACCTTGGTGAATAAAAATACAATTCCCACAGACACCATCCATCTGGGAAGTGTTTCGGGCATAGCGCCTACAGAAGTAAAGTTCAATCGGCCAACTACCGGCGTGCTGATAGACAAAGTACTCAGCCACCAAATATATGTTTTAAAGCAACCACTTCGGCCAGGAGATTCCTTGCAAATAAACTTTAGCGTGCACTATAACCCGCGTGGATTCGAACATAATGGTTCAAAGGCATTAGTAGTAAAAAACGGCACTTATTTCACGAATTTTGACTTGCTCCCAGGCATTGGTTACCAAACTAACCGGGAAATAAAGGATGCGAATCTTCGGAAAAAGTATAAGCTTCCTGCGCGCCCGGAACTCCCTTCGCTTTATGATGCGGAGGCACGTAAAAAACCATTTAGCACCGACCAAACCACCTTAGAAGCCATTGTAGGTACGGCCAAAAATGAAGTTGCCGTTGCACCGGGCCTTTTACAGAAAACCTGGACAAAAGGCGACCGCCGCTACTTTCACTACAAAACAGATACACCAATCGGGGGCGAATATTCCATTTTATCTGCCCAATATGGTATAAAAGAAAGCAATTGGGAAGATGTTGCCATCCGAATTTACTATCATCCAAACCACGCTCAAAACATAGACCGGATGCTTAAGAGTGTTAAAGCTTCGCTGAAATATTACACAGCGCAGTTTGGTGCTTACCCTTATAAATATTTCACGGTAGTAGAACGCGCTGGTTCCGGGGGCGGCGCAACGGCCGATGCCAGCATCATCTATTACGGCGAGCAATATGCGCTGATGAATCCCGATGTTAGTCCGGATGGGTTTGACCTCCCGTACTATATTTTGGCGCATGAATTGGCGCACCAATGGTGGGGAATGGCCCGGTTAACCCCGGCCAACGTGGAAGGGGCCGGGGTGCTGATTGAAGGCCTTGCGGTTTATTCCGGGATGCAGGTGCTGGAAAAGACTTATGGGGATGCCCATTTGCGGCAATACGTGAACTATCTGCATGCTGCCTATGAAATGCCCCGCTCCCTCGCCACCCCTTCCTTAATCAGGGCCAACGAAAACTTTTTATACTACCGCAAAGGCGGACTAGCCATGTATGCATTGAGTAAGTACATTGGTAAAGAAAAAGTAAATGGTGCGTTGCGGCAATTACTCCAAAAACGCACTTCGGGAAATGTCCCCCTGCCCACGACTCTTAATCTCTACCAGGAGCTGCAAAATGTTACCCCTGACTCCTTAAGTTACCTGTTACACGACCTGTTTAAGCAAAACACGTATTGGCGCCTCAAATCAAAGCAATTGGCGGCCACACACACCGAAGCCGGGAACTGGCAGGTTACGCTAAAGGTGCAGGCGCAAAAGGTGGTCATTGCTAATACGGGTGCTGAAAAGGATGTACCGATGAATGATTGGCTGGAAATCGGCATTTATGAGGAAGGCAAAGGGTTAAACGAGCCACTTTACCTGCAGATGCACCGCATTCGGTCTGGCGAGCAGACCATAAAAGTAACTGTGCCCCGCAAGCCTAACCGAGGCGGTATTGATCCAAATCACCTGATGATTGACCTGAGATTGGACGATAATATCATGCACCTAGACGGGTAGGTCAAATTTATGATTTGTTCTAAACAAATAATTTAAAATAAACTTAGTTCTACCCTTAGAGATTTGCCTGAAGGTTATTAGCTGAAGTTTTTTTGAAACAGGATATTTCCTTGGAATAAAATATTTAGCTTCTTTTACCTTTTCAGATGAACTCTTCACCAGTTTTATTAAGCTGTCCTGCTTAAAAAGCTCCATCACTTTAGGATAATGTATGTAATTCTGATAGAAATTTTCATGAATACGGGCCGGCCTACTTAAACTATTAATAAAGTACCTTGGGAATCATCCACTGTATTTGTCTCTTTAACAGCAATTGCCAATTGCTTATCAATATCCTGTGCTAAAAGAGATGGCTTTTGAAATATCGCCTTTTTAATGCGTTATTGTTTTACGACGGTTAAATCAGCAGCAGTTACCTGGTTGTACCACATTTTAAACTGGGCACATTACCTGGTGGTACCAGCCAGAATAAGGCATCAGCTCTGGTTATTGCTGCAAATACTTCTTCTGGGTTCCCCCAATTAGCTACTGCGGTAACAGCGTGCTCCAGCACAAGCTGTTCCAAGCGGCCAGCATTTTGACCGTTGTGCCGCCTGCCCCTAAATTTCTTTTAAAAAATAATGTTTATTTAAAGCAGGATGGTAAATCTGTAAATTCCAGGGTACGGGTTCAATGCCTTCCTGTTTTTAAAATTTCTTAGCAAATCAATCCGACTATTAGGTGCCTGTTACCATTTATCCGCGAAGAAACGCCCCACATTTTAAAGAGCAATGCGATATTGGCCTTATTGCCGGAAGCACTTCATAAAGGAACCATATTCCCAGACCAAGGCCCCCTGTTTCTCGTAGTTATGGAAATTAAATCTATATAAAGCTATACTATATTTTTGTATAGCTTATAAATACAGCAGTTAAATTCCCCGTATTTTGGTAACTAAACCTAACATAGCTTATTTAGCTATTAGTAGTGATTGAACTAACACAAGAACGTAAAGAAATTAACCATATATTATAAAAATGAAAGTTGTTGTAATAGGGGCTACCGGCACCATTGGAAAAGCCGTAGCCAATCTTTTGAAAGAAAAAGGCCATGAAGTAATAGAAGCCTCTCGTTCTTCGCCTTCTGCGGTTGATATAACAGATATTTCATCTCTAAACCGCTTCTACCAAAGCCTGGGGCCAGTAGATGCAATTGTATCTGCGGCGGGTGATGCCGCTTTTGTTGGCCTGGAAGATTTGACAGAAGAACACGTTCAGCTTTCTCTGAACAGCAAGCTTATGGGCCAGATAAATGCCGTACGGACTGGTTTAAAGTATTTACGTCCGGGTGGGGTGGCTGTAATAACAGGTGGTATACTGGCTTATTCACCAATGCCCCAAACCTCTATGATTGCCATGGTTAATGCCGGCTTAGAAGGATTTACCAAAGCGGCAGCCCTTGACTTTACGGAAGGACGCCGGATTTTAATTGTACATCCGCCTTGGGTAGCAGAAACGGCGGCAGTATTAGGAATGGACCCCACCCCCTGGCCCAACGCTGCCAGAACGGCTGAGGCTTACCTGCAAGCCGTGGAAGACAACCAAACCGGAATTCCGGTTTTTGTAGAAGGATACCAGCCAACTTAAGCTAGTGTTTAAGCTGGTTCGTTCAGGTTAAAAATTGTCTTTAGTTTTTTATAATGATATTTTAAAATTTATAAATAACATGTGCGGACGAGCCTCACTAAACAAAGAGAAAATTTCTAAGCTGCACCGGTTTACGGCTAAACTGGAAGGTGTGCCCTTTGAAAAGAACTTTGATGCCCGGCCTTCCCAGCGGTTGCCTATTATTCTACCCCATACGGATAAAGCAATTATGGCCACCTGGGCATCTCCCGAAAAAGAACCAGATGGTAAGCCAACCCTGCCCTTTAATGTGCGGCAGGAAAATTTATTATTTATTCCCCGCTTCCGTAATTTACTACCCCGCAACCGGTGCATTGTTCCGATTGACGGTTTCTTTGAGTGGAAAGAAATAGCGCCTGAAGCAGAAGAAAATATCTTAGCACCACCAGCTAATTTGGAACTGGATATGTTTGGCAACCCGGTTAGAAGCAGCACAGCGAAAAAACGCCTGAAGAAAGCCAAACCCCAGAGACAGAAATACCGCTTTACCTTAAAAGATAAAGAACCTTTTGGGTTGGCCGGACTTTGGCGGGAAAGCCTGCAGCAAGAAACCGGGGAATTAAGCCGGTATTTTACCATTATCACCACCCAGGCCAACGCCGCTGTAATGCCTTACCACGACCGCATGCCGGTTATTTTATCGCCGGAAGATGAAGCTAAATGGATGAATAACAAGCTGCCGGAAAAACAATGGTACAGCCTGCTAAAGCCTTATGAAGCAAAACAAATGGCGGTAATGGCCATTGATGATTA
The DNA here is from genome assembly GCF_057359045.1 of Adhaeribacter sp. Lineage (NCBI taxonomy): Bacteria > Pseudomonadati > Bacteroidota > Cytophagia > Cytophagales > Hymenobacteraceae > Adhaeribacter > Adhaeribacter sp. The sequence goes on along the minus strand of NZ_JBMQUD010000031.1, from coordinate 21,585 downwards.
CGAGAGCACCCTGGGGAATTATGTTTCCCCGCAACTTAACTCCCGGTAATACAGCAATAGCGCGAGATAGCGGAAGCGAAGAAAGTAGTAGCCCATTATTGCTTGTATGGAGCTTGTTTTTTGTTGCTGAGCCAGGTATCGTAAACCATTACGGCAGACGACCGGCTTTGTCCGTAGTCCGTTAATGATGCGAAATCATACAGATTAAGCCGTACTTGCCCCTTACAACCATGTCGTTTGTAATTAAAAGGGCAATATTTTTTACTTAAAGCCGCTTTATCTATTTTAACCTGATCCGCTTTGGCATATTGGTTTATTAAGGCTGCATAAGCTTCTTCGGTGTAGGCATCGCGCACCTGGCGCGTAAACTCTGGCAAAGTATATTTTTCTTCTTTATAAACCGTTTTTTTCATTTTGGCAAATTGCTGCGGTAGGTTAGCCTCTGTAAATTGGATTACCTTTTCGGTTACCAATTGCTGTTTTAACTGAATCAGGGCATTTCTGAAGCAATAGTCAAAAACACCTTATTCCGAATATTCCGTGGGGCCATAAATGGCTCCTTTATTGGTTACTGCTTGCCGGCATTTGGTGTTAGTATGCCCTAAGTTCTGCAGAAAAGCCGGGTAATTTAGATAGGGCCATAACTTGCGAACATGCAGGAGTTTTCCCTGCACCTTAATTTTGGTAAGGGAATCTAACGCCAGGTTCCGGAGCACAGCCATTGGTTTAGCGCCGCCCTTTGCCGGTGAGTTCCAGAAATCGGTTGGGCTGGTTTAATCTTTGCCGGCCAAGGTTTTAAACACCAGGTAACGGTATTTGCGCATTTCGCGCTGCAGTTCCGGGGCACTTACCGCAACGCCGTTAATGGTACCTAAAGCCGCCGCAATATTACCGCTGTTTTTCCGGAATTGAGCCATACTGTTAAAGGTCAGACTAAAACTACCGATAACTAAAAGGGAGCCAACGAAGCTGCTACTTTAAATAATTATACGGTTACGCCGGGTTACAGTACTTTCTGTAAAAAAGCATCAATTTCGTCGGTTTTTTCTTTGGCTATAAAATTATATTGGGCGTGCCCTTTTCCTTCCATTATGTGCAGTACCGATTGGGTATTGCCCACTTTATCCATCTGCTGTTTAATAGCGTGCGCAAAATCTACGTGAATGGTCTTATCGCCATCGCCATGAAAGGTAAGTACCGGCGGCGCATTTTTCTTGATTACGCCGGCATCTGGCAGGCCACCCCAAAGGTTTACCACCGCTTTAATGGTTAATATTTTCTGGTCAGCAACATACGCGGTATACAAAGCGGTCATGCCGCCCGCCGACCCGCCCGAAATTGCCACGGCAGCCGTATTTAAATTATACTGGTTAGCATTATCTTTAATCCATTGCAAAGCTAGTTGGGCATCGTCGGAAGCAATTTGCACAGCATTTTGCAGCGCCGGATGGAACTTACCGGTTGCCGGAACGCCGGCGGCCATATTGGCCCCAGCGCTGGCCCCGCTTACTTTTTGGCGCTTAAGTTCTAAGCGGTAATTAATGGAAACCACCGCGTAACCCAAAGCCGCAAGCGGCCGGCAAACGACGGCCGTACCATTTTTGTCGCCGCCGCTAAAGCCCCCGCCATGCACAAACAGAATAACCGGTAGTTTGCCACTCGCCTTTTCGGGCAGGTATAAATCCAACAAACGGTCCGATGAGGTGTCGGCGGCAAAGGCTGCGGGCTTTGCCGCATACCGTAAATTCCGGTAAATTTTTACACCGGCATCGGTTTGGCTATAAACATTACCCGCGGCATAATTAGCATTTATAACTTCCCCAACGGCACTATTTGCCCAGCTAAAAAACAGCAGATTTATGAATATTAGTAAAAAACTATTTCGCATTACCCTATTAAATTGTTTTACCCGGTTTACCATTGTAATATTTAAAAACTTACCCCTAAATACTAGCTGTAGCTAATTATTTTATTCATTTCTAAGGGTTAACCGTTATGGTTACTTCTTTTATCAGCTCCTTTTTACCGTAAACCGTTTCGTTGAGCGCTACAAAAGTTGCTTTGTATTCGCCGGGCTTGGTGTAGATGTAGGTATACTGGGTTAAATTATTGGCTGCCATGTTTTTAACCGGTATACTTTTATCGGGACCCATGTTAATATCGCCCGCAGCAATACCTCTGCTGATAGCCCAAACCTCGGTTTGTACGTTGGTATTAACATTGTTGCCCCGCAACGTAATGGTGCCGGACGAATTAACAGAAGATCGGCCGGGGTCAACTATTTCGCCATCCTCTACTATTTTCCAACTGGCCGATGCCTGGTCGGCAATGGTTTGGGGCCCGCCTTCGGTCATGGATTTTAGCGAAAAATTGGTAATGGTCCAGGTTCTGGCGCCCCCATTGGCCGTTTGCGGCTTCCCCACATACTTATAGGCCAGATACAAAGGTTTGCCGGCTTGTACCAGGTCACTAATATCTTTGGTGCCGGAATCGCGGTAAACATTATTCGTAACGCCTAACAAAAACCGGTCGGTTATATTAACCCAGGTAGCTGCTTTTACCGAAGGCACATCATAGGTATTATTAAAATCGGTAGAAGCCCACACTGATAATTGGTTGGCCTGAGAGCCATTTGCTACCCGGCTCTGGAAAAACATATCTAAGCCTTGCGCCGCTACAATTCGGCCGTTAGCAAAAGCGTATTCGTTCCCAAACTCGCCGGAATAAAAAGAAACAAAGCCGGCGTCGCTTTTAATATCAAAGGTAACTGTATCGCCGGCCTGCACGGTAACCGCCGATGGTATAACCGCAAAGGTTGGCGCCACCTCATGTTCTTCGCAACTGGTAATGGCCCATAAGATTGCAAACAGATAGATTATTTTTTTCATATCGTTTTTTATGCTAGTCAATAGTGTATAGAATAAAATTACCATCCCGGATTTTGGGTCATACTTCGGTTTACCAATAGCTCGTTGGTGGGGATGGGCACCAGCAGGTGTTTGGCCCTTACCCGGTTATACCCAATGGCGCCAAACTTTTGGGCATTAGGCGCATTAATTTCAAAATCATTGGCTACGTCTTTCATTACATCCAGGAAAATCCCCCAGCGGATAAGATCAAATTTGCGTAAGCCTTCAAAACAAAGTTCCCGGCTCCGCTCGTCCTGAATGGTTTGCCGGAAAGCTTCTTTACCAGCGTATTGTTCTGTGGTTAAATCTGGGTTGCTTTCCGGAAAAATGGTGGCCGTGGCCGAAGCGCCGCTACCGCCGCCGCCCGTAATGGTTATGGTAGGGTTACCCGAAAATTTAAAGCCCGGGTCTACTAAGTTAATCGCGGTTATGGCCCGGGTACCAGAGGTAGCAATGGTGGCTGTAGCTTTGGCATCTGCCCCGCCCCCGCCGCTAATGGTTACGGTAGGTGCCGTAGTATAACCTGCGCCACCGTTTACCAGGGTAATGGCTTTAATGCCTTCCGATACGTTGCCATTATTTAATAACTTACCGTATCCGCGCCGCCGTACCTGGTTTACGTATTCAATGGCGGTAGCAGAAGGGCTACCATTTATTTCATTATCGGCTTCGGCATACATCAGCAGTACATCGGCGTAGCGCAGCAGCGGGAAATTAGTGGGCGCCAGGTTGCGGTTATGGGCAATAATGGAAATACTTTCGTAAACCCGCCATTTGCCGGTATCGCGGTTATGCCGCACCGTATTGTTGTCGTGGTAAGTAATATTGGGAAAATCGGTAGAAGGATTAGTAGTGCTAACTGATGTATAACGCCAGGGCACAATATTGCGGTTACGCCGACCGTCTTCTATTTCGTATTTATCCAGTAATATAGCGGTGGCACCTATATTGGCATACCCGTATAGTTCGGCCGATGAGTTATCGATGGATAATTGGCCGGCAAACCAGCTACCTATTTCGTTAGGTACAACCGTTCCATTGCCTTTAAATTCCACTTCCCAGATAGATTCTTTGGGATCGTACAAATCCTGGGACATGTTCCGGAAAATCTGGGCATAATCGGGGGCCAGGCTATGTTCGCCGGAACTAATTACCTTTTCGGCCCAGGCCTTGGCATCAACATATTTCGCAACATCTTTCAAAGGCTCGCCGGCCATTTTTAAACATACCCGGGCCAGAATGCCTTGTACCGCCGTTTTAGATACCCGTCCGCTCATGCCTTTATTTGCTGTAATGGTATTTACCAAACCTTCGGCTTCGGTCATGTCCTGCAATATTTGCGCATACACTAATTTGGCGGGGGTACGCGGTATATCAACAATCTCGCCAGAGGTGGTAGGTTTTAGTAGCAAAGGCACATCGCCCCATAAATGCACTAACTGGAAATACATAAAAGCCCGTAAAAACAAAGTTTCGCCTTTTATTACCCCGCGTTTGGCTTCGTCCATTACGGGTTTATCCACATTGGCCAGGAGCAGGTTAGCCCGGTTAATGCCGCGGTATAACTCAGTCCAGGACGTATTTACAATGGGCGTGGTAGGTCCGTGGTTATAAATTACCGGATTATCCAGCGAGGTATTCGTCGAACCTTTGTACCAGCCCTCGTCGTTGCCAAAATCTAGTTCTATAGGCAGGTTGCGGCTATACACGCCCACTTGTTTTAACGAACTGTACACGCCGGTTAAAGCCATATTCAGCTCTTCTTCGTTCTTGTAAGAGTTTTCGGGCGAGGCAAAATCGGTTGGCAGCACTTCTAAATAATCTTTGCAGGAAGTACTGATTAAAAGCAAAAGTATGCTGTATAATATTTTTCTCATTTATCTAAATGTTGCAGATTACAAGGTTACATTTAAACCAAAGGTTAAGGTTCTGGCCCGCGGGTACACCGACCAATCCATACCTGGCCGCAGGGCACCGGTATAGATAGATACCTCCGGATCGAAGCCCTGGTACTTGGTCCAGGTATATAAATTCTGAGCCGATACGTGTACCCGCACCCGCTGAATTTTAAACCGGTTGGTTAAGGTTTTGGGCAGGTTATACCCCAGCGAAACCGTTTTTAACCGAATAAAAGAGCCATCTTCTACCACCCGCGAAGAATAAGCATAAGGCCCTTCGCCGCCGGCCCGGAAATATTCATTGTTTTGGTTTTCGGGTGTCCAGCGGTTTATGTAAGTGGCAAACATATTCTGGTGCGTTCGGCCCGCCCCTTCAAAAATGGTGCGGTTATTATTGTAAATATCATTGCCCACCGAATATTGAAAAAACACATTCAGGTCGAGGCCTTTGTAACTAAAATTATTAGATAAACCGCCAATAAAGTCGGGGTTTGGATTCCCAATAATGGTATAATCATTCAGGTTGGCCACGCCGTCGCCGTTTATGTCGCGGTACTTAATATCGCCAGGCTGAATGCGGGCTCGTTCGTCGCCGTTGGTGGGCACTTCCGGTTTTAATACATAAGCGCCCGAGGGCAGTTGGTCGAAGTGTTCGTACTGGTAGTTTCCTTCCCAAATCAGGCCGTAAAACATGGCAATGGGTTCGCCCACTTTTGCCCGCCAGAGCGGCATGGGGTAAAAGTTATTCCAGCCCGCAGCCGAGGTTAATACCTCCTGCCCTTGCGTAAGCCCTAATACTTTACCCCGGTTAAAGGCAATATTAAAATCAGAACTCCAGCTAAAATTTTTAGATCTAAAATTAGTTGTACCTAAACTAATTTCTAAACCCTGGTTCTGTACTTCGCCAATATTTTTATACACCTGGCCAAAACCAAGCGAAGGCGGTAAATCGGCATTTAACAATAAATCGTAAGTATTTTTGCGGTATACATCTACTACCAGGTTTACTTTGTCTTTAAACAAGCTCAAATCCAGGCCCATATCGGTCTGGAAGGTATTTTCCCACAACAAATTATCGTTGCCCAGTACCGAGGGCACCAGCCCTTTATTATTGGTATTACCAAAAGGATATATGGCCGCATTGTTAATAGCCAGGGTAGACATATAAGCATAATCAGACACCCGGTTGTTGCCGGTAATACCGGCACTAAACCGAAATTTACCGTCTTCAATAAACTTTAAACCCTTAACAAATTTTTCTTTACTAAAACGCCAGGACAAAGCACCCGAAGGGAAATACCCCCATCTGTTCTGTGACGGAAATTTAGACGAGCCATCGGCCCGGAACGAAAAGGTAGCTAAATATTTGCCTTTGTAATCGTAATTGGCGCGGCCTAAAAAAGAGGTAAGCCGGCTGGCCGATTCATTGGCATACACGGTATTGGCAATACCCTCATCCAGGCCATTTATGCCCAGTGCTTCGTTGGGAATGGTATAGGCGCTGGCCCCAATGCCGTTGGTATTTCTTTCCTGTAAAGTAAAACCGCCTACTATATTTACTTTATGCCTTCTGTTAAACGTTTTGCTATACGTCAGAATATTTTCGTTCAGGTAAGAAGTTAGTTCAGCATAACTGGCCGAACCGTTAGGTCCCCGGCCAGCCGACGTAATGTAGTTACCAGCCCGGGTTTTGGAATTATTAAACGATTCGTTTTTGACCACCTGGCGGGTAACGCCTCCGGAAATTTTTAACCGGAAATTATTCCACCGGTATTCGCCGTAACCATTGGTGGTAAATACATTGGTCGTACGTTCGCGTATGGAGTTTACATAATTATCTACCGGGTGCCACCGCTGATCGTTAATCCAGTCAATTTCATCATCCATACTACTTTCTTCCAAAGCAGAATCATCCAGTTCATCGGTATCGGATAACCGCCCGGACGTGGGTCGATACCCCCAAACACTGTACATTAAAGCCAATGAGTGAACAGAAGTACCATCGGCCGGAATAGGGGTGCCGCCGGACTGCAAAAGATGGCTGTAATTTATATTGGCACTAACCGTAAAGCGGTCGTTAATCATCTGGTCCAGGCGCATCCGTCCTTGTACCCGGTCGTAGTTAGACGAAACCACTACCCCATCTTGCTTAAATATATTACCCGAAATGGTATAACGCGTTTGCTTGGTACCACCCTGCAGCGAGATAGAGTGGTTTTGGATAGCTGCCGTCTGAAATATTTTATCTTGCCAGTCTATTCCGGCTACATTGCGGTAAGACTCCAAATCCCGGTCGCCAGTTAAATAAACTTCCCGCGTAGTGCCGGGCAGCCTATCAAACTGGTATTTAACAAATTCATAAGGGTTCATTACCTCCATGCGCTGGGTTACATTCTGCGTGCCGTAAGAGCCGTTATAAGTAATAGTGGGTGTTCCTTCCTGGCCTCGCTTGGTGGTTACAATAATTACCCCATTGGCTCCGCGGGCCCCGTAAATAGCGGTGGCCGAGGCATCTTTTAAAACTTCAATTGATTCGATATCGGAAGGATCCAAAGCATTATTTTCCGGATCTTCTATCGGGAAACCATCTATAACATATAAGGGGGTGTTAGACTGGGTAATGGAATTGGCACCCCGTATGACAATGCTAATATTAGACCCTGGCTGCCCGTCTTGCGAAGTAACCTGCACCCCGGCTACCCGACCAGCTAAAGCTTCTTCGAAAGACCGGACCGGCGCTTTTTGCACGTCTTCCATTTTAACCGATCCCACGGAACCGGTCAGGTCGCGGCGCAGGGCTTCGCCGTACCCTACCACTACTACTTCATCTAATTGTTTCGTAGATTCTTTCAGAATAATATTAACTGTGGTACTGTTGCCCACTTTTCTTTCCTGTACATCAAAACCAATATATGAAAAAACCAAAACGGTTTCCTCATTCGGCACTTCAATCGAGTATCGGCCTTCCTGGTCAGTAACGGTACCGCTACTTGAGCCCTTAACCTGGATGCTTACACCCGGCAAGGGATCGTTGTGCGTATCTTTTACTACCCCGATAATGGTAGTGGGCGGAGCAGTTAGGGTTGTAGAAGTTTTGGGCCGCTTTTGGGTAATTACCACATTCCGGCTTATAATTTTATAAGTAAAAGGTTGGTTCTGGAAACATTGTTTAAGGGCATCTTCCAGCGAAACATTCTTTACCTGAATATTTATTTTCTCGGCTTGTTGTAACTCAGCATCATCGTAAACAAAGAAATAGCCGCTCTGCGCTTCAATGGCTTTTAGTACCACTTCTAAGGTTACATTCTTTTGATTCAGGTTAATTTTCTGGCTATAGCCATTGGCACTTACCTGCATTAACCCCACAAATAACAGCACCACCAATACTTTTAAAAACTTTAAAACCTGTGGCGGCTTAAAGCAGCAGGCACCCATAAAATAAGTAAGCGTAGCGGTTAGAATCATACTTTTGTGTTTGAGGTGGAACATATTATTTAACTTGCTTTAAAAACAGCGGCAATACCCTTTACTGGAGCGTAGTTTTAACCTACCTCCTCGGTCTTACTATTTAAAATCTGTTAATTATTGCTTAACCGGAACCCCAGCCAATTTACTTCTATCAGAAAAAGCTGCTTTTTCTTTAAAGCTTGTTATAAATTGTCTTGGGTTATTACTACTTGCTTACCCTTTTCCTGATAATTAAATCCCAGGTACTTTAATATATCCAGCACCTCGGGTAAAGCGGTATTTTGCGGAATCTTACCGGTAAATTTTTTAGTTGGCAAAGGTCCGGCAAATTCTATTTGTACATCGTAACGCCGCTCTATTTGCCTTAAAATTGCAGGTAAGGACGTATTATTAAACTGAAACAAGCCATTCTTCCAGGCTACGGCCTCCGTTACATCCACCTCCCGCACCAGTTTGAGTTCATTATTTTCAGATAAAGTGGCCTGTTGCCCCGGCTGTAGCAATTGCACCGCCTTACCGGCCACAACGCGCACCGCACCTTCTAACAAAGTAGTTTTAATGGCGGATTCGTTGGCGTAGGCCATAAGATTAAATTGCGTACCCAAAACCTGTACCTTTAAGCCGTTTACCTCTACTTCAAAAGGTACCGTACTTTTGGCCACTTCAAAATAACCTTCTCCTTGTAGCTTAACCTGCCGGGTAGTGCCGGTAAAACTTACCGGAAACTGCAAAGAAGAACCGGCATTTAACCAAACCTGGCTACCATCGGCCAAAACCAGTTGGTACTGCGCTCCGGGTGGTACTGCCAGGGTATTAAGTTGAGGCAAGCCTGCACTGTCTGCTAGTGGGCCGGCATTGTATTTTAAAACGGCAGCACCGGCTTTGTTAATTTCTACGGCACCTTGTTTTAACGAGGCACCAGGCTCTACATCGGCCAAAAAGACTTTCGACCCATCGGCCAGGGTTAAAACCGCTTTGTGGGTAAGGGCATAACTATTTGTACCGGCCGCTGCAGTTAAGGCTACCGGCTCTTTATAAAACTTTTGCAAATAAATAAACGCGCCCGCCGAAATGGCCAACAAAGTAAAAGTAGCCGCTATGGCCCAAACAGATAAATTAAACTTTTTTCCGGTTTTAGGTTGGTTAATGGTGCTCTGGATATTTTGGAAAAGGCGTTGCTTTTGTTCTGCCTCATTTTTACCAAAGGCCGCAGGAATTAAAATTTTATTATCCTGATCCTGATTATACCAGTTATTAAATAATGCTTCTTCTTCCGGAGTAATGGTGCCCAGCAACCACTTTTCGGCTAACGCTTCATAAAGTTTATCGTCCGGATCACCCATTCATATTTGTCTTTATATAGGAGTGCCATCAGCCTGGCTTTACCCTTAGCACCGGTACAATATTTATTTTAAACACTTGATAATGAGTTATATATTTTTTATACCCTAACCTCCAGCGTAAGCAATTATACCCAACCCGATTGATTGGAATAGATAATATTTCATAATAAGGGTTTATTGTTTTCAGATAGGTGCCGGACGGGGGCAGCAGCGCCGGCTATTCTGTAGGTATCTGATCAGAATATTACTTTTTAGCCGGCAAGGCTTTACAGGCTATTACCGCCACCCAAAAAAGCAATTATAAAAGTTGCCGGATGGATGAGTACTACAGAATAATGGTGCAGACTCTTATAATAAAATATAATTAAGCCCGGCCCGTAAAGATTTTAGCGCTTTGGTTAGATGGGCTTCTACGGTTTTCTCAGAAATTTGGAGTTCCTGGGCAATTTCTTTCTGGGAGTACCCGGCTTCGCGACTTAATTGGTAAACTAAGCGACATTTTTCCGGGAGAGCCGCTACTAAATGGCTTAAGCGCGTCTGCAACTCGGTAAACTGCAACCATTCCTGGGTAGAGTTATCTAAAAGGCTTATTACCGCTGCGGCTTCGTGGTTGCGTTGTTGTTTGCGTTTGGCCAGCACTTTTAATACCCGGTACTTAACCGACACGGCCAGGTAAACACTTAAGCCGGAGGTAATTTCGAGCTTTTCGCGCCGGTTCCAGAGGGTAACAAAAATATCGTGTACAATTTCTTCGGCTTCTGCTATCTCCCCCACTTTGTTAACGGCCACCACCAATAGTTTTTTCCAGTAACGGTTATACAGTTCCGTAAAAGCATCGCCATTGCCCGTTCTCAGGAGTGCCAGTAATTCTTGATCAGAAAGGGCAGGCAAATGGGGCATTGCTGAATATTAAGAGATATTAAGGATAAGCTAATATTTTAAGGTTGATAGCCGTTTACGTACCCGTAAATTAGAAAATATTCTAATAAAAAAAAATTAAGCTAAAGTTTTCCCGAAAAGAGCATTAATATAAGTTCTCTGCTTAATTGCTGCCTACAGAAAGAAAGCCATCGCTGCGTTGTTGTAGCACTCACCCGGCCAGTCACATTCTTTTGAAATAAACCCAGCCGGAATCACCAACCGTTTTTCACTTTTATACTAAGAGTAAGCACAATAAAGCTATAGCCAATATTAAAACAAATGTGCCCTGGTATGCGCGGGCATAAGTTGTTCGGCAGCTTTAATGATAGTTCCTGTCTGTTCAGGAAAACGGCTTAACTACCTTACACAGGCAGTAGAAAATTGTTCCGGTTAGTGCAGCAAACCGGTTAAGTTTCTGCTACAGTTATGGCTTTAAAAATTCCTTTGTCGCTCAGAAAGGATTTATTTTCTCTGCAAATTCAAAATTCATGTTTAAATATTTTCTGATACTGAAGCAGCCGAATGTAGTGTTATTACCAGCAGACAATTTTATTGAGTTACGCCTGAAATAAATGTTTGCTCACCAAGGTTAAATTAAGCCATGTATGCTAACTCGTTAACAGTAAATATTAGTAGTCATTTAAATTATTGGCATCCCAATTCAGGATGCCTCACCCAACTCTAAAATTTCTACATATCCTTCTGTGCCATGCACGCGAATCTGCTGCCCGTCTTTTATCTGTTTGGTAGCATTTTCTACGCCTACTACTGCCGGTAAGCCATACTCCCGGGCAATTACTGCGCCATGGGTCATCAGGCCACCCACTTCGGTTACCAGGCCTTTTATAGATACGAACAGGGGTGTCCAGCTAGGGTCTGTAAAAGTGGTGACCAATATATCGCCCTCTGCCAGGTCAGCCTCTTCCATACGTAAAATAACCCGTGCCCGGCCCTGAATAACTCCGGAAGAAACAGGTAGCCCTACCATGGCTTTGGCCGGGAGATTTTCCCGGCGGTATTTACCAGAAATAATTTCGCCGTCAGACGTGAGCACGCGGGGCGGGGTAAGTTTCTCATAAATTTTGTACTCGCTTTTTCGTTTGCCGATGATCTGGTAATCGAGTTTATGGGTGCGCACTACTTCGCGAAATTCTTCAAAAGTGAGGTAATAAATAGCTTCTGGTTCAGGTATAATGCCTGCCTGAACAAGTTGTTCGGCTTCTTTCAGTAAAGCCTTTTTATAAACAGAGTAACGGCTAACTATATCGTATTTGGGGTATTCCCGGTAACCAATAAAATTCCGGACCAGGTCAATCATTCGTTTTGTCTCCTGGGCTTTTTGCTCACCATCCGGTAATGTTTGTAAGCGTTCTAATAACTCCTGCTCCTTTTGCTGCGCTTCTTGTAGCCCTTGCTCAAATTTTTGATAACCGGCACCAGGCCCAAAGTTTTTAAGGTTATTCAAAAGCAACGGGACGAGTGCAATTGGATTTTCGCTCCAACGGGTTCTGGTTATATCTATTTCCCCCACACAACGCATGCCGTATTTTTGGAGAAAAGTATAGATGGCAGCTCTGGTTTCTGCTCCCCCCGGAAACTGAACCAGTTCCGCTAAAAAGTTGGGTTCTTTGGTATGCTGCAAGTACGCCACAACTTCTGGGTAAGGACGAATTTTATCTGCAACATGCAATAAATCCAGGCCCATTTCTGAAGTGATATTATTGGGTACTGATTGCGTAAGCGTGTCTGCTACGTTTTTCTCGCCTAACCACGCCTGTATGTTATCATTTAGCCAGAAGGATGCAGCCATAGCGGCCTTAATCCCATCCAGGCCTCTCGGGAGAAACAAACTCTTTTTTAGTTGCTGGATATCTTCTGCAATAAAATCAAACAGGGCCGCTCCGGATTTTGTTTGGATATTTTGCTTTAGCGCGACTATTGCTGTTTGGCTACTTTTAATTAATTCATTCTCAACAAAAGCCGGATCATTACTTACCAGGGCTTCAATTTCAGTAGCTGACATTCCTTTAATGCTTTTGATAGGGCTCTGTACTTTGCCAGCGGTAGGTAATATCTTTATAAAGTCGCCGCGCTCTATCAGGGTTGTTAACGCATCTTTTATGAGCGGATCCGATTCTCCCAGAACATTTAATAAATTCTCCCGGCTAGCAGGTGACGCCAGGCCGCTGGTGACATCAACAAAAAGCCTTCCGGCAGCGGTACGCATGGGAGCCGGTGTGAGTAACAGGTAAAAAGACAAACCCAAGGGTTTTAAGGGGTCCGTCATCATCTGTTGGTGCCCAACCGATACATACACGTGATTTTCTTTATCAGCCACTTCAGAAATAGGGAATAATGTTGTGATTGGCCGGCTCTGCACTATATAAAATGTATCATCGGTCAGACACCATTCTATGTCCTGGGGGCACCCAAAATGATTTTCAATCCTTCGGCCTATCCGCGCAAGCTGTAAAATTTGCTCATCAATCAGGGTTTGCCGGTTCTGCTGGTCAGGCGCTAGTACCTGCTTTTTGGTGCCACCGTCCTTTAAAGCATAAATAGCCAGCTTCTTGGCAGATATCTTCTTATTGATAATCTTACCGTCAAGCACTTTATAGCTATCAGCATTCACCAAACCAGAAACCAAGGCCTCTCCTAACCCAAAGCTGGCATCAATAGACAACGCTTTCCGGTTAGCCGTGATGGGATCTGCGGTAAACAAAATGCCGGCTGCCTGCGGAAAGACCATTTTTTGCACTACTACTGCCAGATGTACCTTCCGGTGGTCAAAACCATTTTGCAGGCGGTAAATGATTGCCCGCTCGGTGTATAATGATGCCCAGCATTTGCTGATATGCTGCAGAATTGCTGCCTTACCTATGCAATTCAGATACGTATCTTGCTGGCCGGCAAAAGAGGCCATGGGCAAATCTTCGGCAGTTGCACTAGACCGTACCGCATAAGCGTTTTTTGCACCAAGAATGGAGAGGTGGCGGGTAATTTCTTCCTGAATATCCTCCGGAATGGTTACGCCTGCAATCTCTCTACGAATTTTACTGCTAAGTTTAATGATTTTATCCCGGTCTTCGGCTTTAAGATACGATAGCTGATGCAGTAATTGCTTAATCACGGGCGTTTCGTCAATAATTCTTTTAAAAGCAACAGTAGAAATACAAAAGCCATCTGGTACGTAAAGCCCTTCAATTTGGGTAAGTTCTCCCAGATTTGCGCCTTTACCTCCTACCAAGGCCAGGTTTGTTTTATCTACTTCCTGCAAGCTAAGTATGTATGAACACATGTTTCTCATTTTTACCGCTATTTCTGATTCAGATTATCAATTGTTTCGTTCATTAGTTGGTTGGCTTTTAAAAAGTAGGTTTGGATAACCCTGATTTCCTGTTCTGAAAAAGAAGCAATAAGTTTTTCTGATTGGGCTCTAAATTCTTTATAAAGCGGTTCCAGCAGTGCCATTATTGCCTTGGTATCTGGTTCAATAATTACTTTGCGTCTGTCGTTTTCAGCAAATTGCCTTTTCACCAGCTTTTTCTTTTCAAAGCGGTCTATTAAACCGGTAACGGCACCGGTGGTCAGACCGGTTAAATGGGCAAGTTCGCCGGCGGTCATTTGTCCTTTTTCTATAAAGAATCCTAAATACTTTTGGTCCGTTCCGGAAAGCCCCGCCTTACGGGCAATGGCTTCGTGCATCTGAATAGAGGTGTATGCGTATTGCTGGCTTAGCTTTCTTATTTGTTTAATTAACTCATTTTCCATTATTATCTTATTATCTAATATTCTTAGATGCAAAGATAATATTTATATATAGTCTCTCCAAAAAAACTAGTAGGCGTTGGGAGCTTGTGGCGCTTATTACCTGCTAATTTAAACGGATTGGAATAATGCGCTAACTTAATCAATATAAAGAAGGGAGGATACCAGGAGATAACAACAGAAATTCCAGCCAAAAGAGTTAAAGCAATAAAATTGTATAAAGCAAAAAATAAATTCTTCACTAATCACACTTGTTTATAAACGCAGGCAGGGTAAACAGTAGATAATATCAGGGAAAAGCCAAATTGAGTTTATCTGGTAAATATTATACTGGAAACGAAAAAAACGGACACCGCAAAAAGCTAAAACAAGGTTGTGGCACTATTGCAAGAAGCAATAATTGTAATTGATATTGAGCAAAAAACAGTAATTGCCCATTGTTATTTTTAAAGTTGTCGGTTTATGCTTTTGTAGGCGTGTTGAGTTTGCTAGATACAAGAACTTTGTATTTAAATGCCAGGCCAGATTCCAGATTTACTTATTTATTTCCTCTGCAATATTTATTGTTTTATTATCAATCTCCTTACCCTTGGCATCAAAAAGGTACAAATAAAAAGATTTAGGAGGTAACCTTAAAGCAGCCTTTTCATTGGGTTCCAGGTAAATAGCATAAGAAGGAATCTTGTTGTTATAATCGTTTTCATGTGCCACTTCTGTACTTAAGAACAAGGTAAATTGCACCGGAAATGGATATTGGTTTTTATAGGTAAAATTGGCGTTTTGCTTATCTAAATAACCCCTGGGAATATTGTTTAATAGGTGGTAATCTACGCTTTGAAGCTTTTTGTTAAAATATTTACCTGCTACTAAAGCTACGCTATCCTTAGAGAAACTTCTATAACTATTTAAATGTGTTTGGCTTATGGTTAAGGGATTAATATTATATTTTTCGTGCATAAGAGTACCTAACCACTTTTTCCCTCTATCGGTTGGCTGTTCCAGAATGTGATCTATACCGCCCAAAAGTAAAACTTTAGCATCTTTATCGAGGCCAAAAGTTTTTTGATATAGGTTTTGGGCCTGGCCAAGCTCTCGTTCTACGGAATCATCGCTCTCATAAGCTACAAATTCAAAGCCTAAGGCTTTGGCATATCTCAATAAATTACCATAATGCTGCTCCCGTGTGTAAAATCCGGTTTCAAGGGTCGGAAATCCCCGATTAAGGTTCAAAAGGCTGTCTTGCTTATTATTAAGGGTTTCTAAAGCAAAATATTTATACCCTATTGCCTTTAAAGCAGGTAATAAATTGTATACAAATTTTCGATGCTACGGCATAAAATGGTTCTCATTTACCATTACCAGATTGGTCAGTTTAGCTTTAGCGGTAATTTCCTCGTAAACCTGAGGTTCAGCAATCAAATTTTGTTTGATGATTTCGCTAATTGAATCTTGCCTTCTTCCGGGTTCAAAATTCTTTATTAATTCGTCATAGTCCTTTTGGTTTTCTAAGAAAGACGCAAAAGTTAATTGCATTTGCAGTTTCAGCCAAGCTTCATCTTCATCGTAAGCCGGGAAATTCTTAATTTCTTCATAGGCTTGGATAAACCTGTTTGAGCGATGATAATCCGAAACAATATCCATTACCGTAGAAATATCTTTGCGATAACCCAGACCTAACCGGATACTTTTAAAAATATTCTTTATATCTGTTTTATAAGCAATGGTATCGCTATCTAGGTTTTTGCCTATTAAGCTGATTTTATGATTTACCAGAATGGTATCTAGTTCTATTATGTTTTTCTGGGCAACTTTGTGTAAAGGAGTTGAATGATCTAAAATTAAAAAGTACTCATAAAACGGGGCCATACCGGCTTTCCCATAGAGTAACACATTTTTATAAGTACTTTCTTTTTGTTTAACTATTTTAGAAAGTTTTTTTCTGTCAGTAATATAATGAATGTCGGCCGGAGATTTTAAATATAATTGTAGCGAATCATTAACAATGTGTATGTTGTAGTTGCTTATATACTTATTACTTGAAAAGTTTTTGTGAACCCGCTGAGAACAGCCCATAAAAACCAATATTGAAAGGATAATACAACTATTCTTAAACATATTTTAGCTTTCTGATTTGGCCTGGTTAATTAGTTAATATTACATTTAAAAAGCTTCTATCCTTTCGTTAATTTAAAACATTGCACTTCAGACACAAGACTAATAATACATAGAATTATGTCAGCCCCTGTTGTAGTTACAGTTTCTTATACATATAATGGCGATTACATAGCATTGTAAATAGTCGCTTTCTTAAAAAATCATATTTGAAAACATTATCTAGTATACAGATTGTTTAGATAATCTTTCTCAGCCGGCAGCTTTTCAATTCTCATGTATATCGCAATGCTATCATTTATTTTACCTCTTAGTAAGCTATTGTTTTTAAAATCGCCTTTAATAGTTTTTATTTTTTGTTCTACTGGCAAATAAAAATAGATCTCCATTTTACCATTATTAGTTGAATAACGACCAAAATAAATATTGTCATTCACCGATAAAACCGCCATGTTATTGTATTCAAAAAAAATCATTGGTGAAGACCCCAACTTTCCTTTCTCAAAGGCTAAATAATTGTTATCAACCTGAAAATCTTTAATCTTATAACTTCCGAC
Source organism: Adhaeribacter sp. (assembly GCF_057359045.1). Classification (NCBI taxonomy): domain Bacteria; kingdom Pseudomonadati; phylum Bacteroidota; class Cytophagia; order Cytophagales; family Hymenobacteraceae; genus Adhaeribacter; species Adhaeribacter sp. Next base: position 4,609 of record NZ_JBMQUD010000031.1, on the reverse strand, counting down.
CAGTTCTTCATTTATGCCCGCTCTCAAGTTATAAGCAAAAATAAGATAGCCCACTGGTAGTATTATAATATATAAATAAGGCAACTTTTTAAAGAAAATATTACTTGTAGAATTAACCTGATTTTTGAACTTTCCGCCAAGTTCTATAAAAAACTTGTACAAATCTTTATGGTACTCAATAAGTAATAATGTGGTAATAATTAAATCCAAAGTAATATGCTGTATAGCGAAATAAACATCAAACTCAATGTTTAGAATTAAGATATTTGTACAAACTCCGATTGACAGTAAGAGTGCAATTAACCTAGTCCTCCTGAATACAATTAGAATTCCGATTAAAAATTCAATCAATCCAATAAACAAGTTGTAATTGTAGGATCTTCCAAAGAAAGACCACATGTGTTGGTATTTTGAAGTTTCGGCTAACGGAATAAATGATTGATAATGTAAAATCCTGAATTGCATAAAAAGAAATTTTGGTATTGCAAAACAGATCATCTTTATAGACAGGTAGTATATTGCTAAATATTTTATAGCATTTATACTTTTTTCAAGAATGTTATTCTTCAATATAGTATCATTAGAATTAACAATAATTAATAAGTTTGAATAAAGTTTTCTTTGAGCAATTGTTTACAAGTTACTAGGCTAAGGCACGCTTTCGTGTGCTTTAGCCTTTGTTAGCGATATTTCTAATCACGCTCTGCCTGATATAATCACAGCCAAAAAATATAGGAAAGTAGTTTTACCTTAAAAGGAAACGCCTAAACCAATATAAAGTGCTTCAGGCCAAGAAGCTCCCATCCTAAACATAAAATTTCCTCCCGGTTTTTGATTACGCCAACCAATAGTTGCAGTAAAAGGTGGCTCTCCTTCTTTAAAATCTCCACTTATAAAGTAGGCAGGCCCAGCCCCTAGCTCCAAATGATGCTTTTTTACACCTGTTAAGATTCCATATTGAGCAAGAATGTATTTCCCACCGGTTCCCCATATTGCGTATCCTCCAAATCCAACTTTAGCAAATGTTGAGATTCTACTATTCTGAGTTATCATTCGTTCGTAGTAACCTGTTCCTGTAAGGTATAAAGGACCAATCCCTACATTTCCATAAATTGCATTTTTATTCAATTCTACAACTTGTGCATTTTCAGATTGTTCATGAACAGAATTAATTGAACCTAACATGAATGAAGCTATTATTATGAATATATTTTCAATGCTTTTTATCATGTTATGGTTTTTCATTATGGCTAACATTTAAGTGTTTATGAAGTTGTGGCATTTGAAAAACATCAGTTTAATTAACCACAATAGCAAAACAGCGATTTAAAGTCGAATGCTTAACGTCCCGCCACAATTTTATGAACACACTGTTGGCAGCTGTACTTTTCTCTGTCTATAGCTTGATGTGTCCAAGCTGCAATTCTTTTTCAGCTTCATTTAAAATAAGGTATGTATTATGCTTTCGCGCTGTTAGTCTTTTTTCAATAAAGTATTTCAACTTTCTTTGGTCGCTCCTTATTTGTGCCCAGTCAAGTTTATGCGCAGTTCTGTTAGCGGGCGAGTTAACAAAGTCTTTTTCTATTGCTCCTTTTTCATTAAACCCTTGAAGGGTCGAATAGTGTAAAGTGTCACCTGAAACACCACCAAAATATAATTGTTGTAAGCTCCAACCTGTTGCTGTAAAACGAAAGGTGTGTCCATTGCAATATTTTGGATTGAGGTCAACTTTGCGAACTATATCTGCTTCTCCGTAATTCTTATTCCATAGAGCGAATTGTAGGCTGTTTGTTTTTCCGCTATTCAAGTCAAAGCTGTCCGAGATTTCCTGAACTGATTTATATTCTCTCAAGTCCCGGCCGGCCGCAGAATAATGGTCAACAACTTTAAATTCGGTTTCATTAAAGATGTGTTCAAGTATTTTAATTTTGTCAGAGTGTAAAGCGAAAAAGTTGAATTGCATGAGGTGTCAAATAGTATAGCTGCCAACGTTAGAGTGTTTATGAAGTTGTGGTATTTGAAAAACATCAGTTTCAATTAACCTCAAAAGAAAAATAGCGATTTAAAGTCGAATGCTAAACGTCCTGCCACAACTTTATAAACACACTGTTGTGCGTTCGCCTTGCCTTCAAAATCTTATTGTTTGGCTGCCCAATTATCCATGTATCGTTCAAATACTTCCAAAGGCATGGCGCCGCCTGTAAGTATAGCATCGTGGAAATTTTTTAAGCTGAATTTTTCACCCAATGATTTTTGATATTTATTGCGCAACTCAATTATCTTCAATTCACCAGTTTTGTATGAAAGGGCCTGGCCTGGCATTGTCATATAGCGTTCTATTTCAAGAATTGCGTCTTTTTCCGGTAGTGATTCATGGTTCAACATGTATTGAATAGCTTCTTCCCGGTTCATCTTACCTGAGTGAAGGCCTGCATCTACTACCAGCCGGATGGCACGATGTATCTCTGTTCCTAAAGCACCAAGCAATTGATACGGGTCAGTATAACACCCCAACTGTTTACCTAAAGATTCTGTATACAAGGCCCAACCTTCTGCAAAGGCTGCATTGCTGGAAAACCTTCTGAACTTTGGTAAGGCTGCGTTTTCCTGCTGCAGTGAAACCTGGAAATGATGACCTGGTATGGCTTCATGCAAGAAAACAGCTTCCATTGCCCAACCAGTCACGTTTATCTTTGTCGGGGCAATAATAGGAACATAAAAAATACCGGGCCGGGTGGCATCGGCAGAACCTTGTTTGTATTGCGGAGGAGCTGACGCTGCCCGGTAAGCTTCTACTTCTCTTATTTCAAAAGGTGTTTTGGGTGATACGCCGAAGAAGTCTTTTAAATGGGGTTGAATTTTATTTAGTATTGACCTGTAAGCATTCAACACTTCTTCATTCGTTTTAAAAGGCGTAAACTGCTTATCCGTTTTCATAAATGCAAACAGTTCTTTCAAGGAGCCTTTAAAACCGATAGAATCTTTGATTTTTTCCATAGCTGCTGTTATCCTTGCTACTTCATTTATGCCTGTTTCATATACTTCTTCCGCCGATTTGTGTGTTGTTGTGTGGTAATAAATATAGAAACGATACATTTCCGCTCCATTGGGCAAAGCGTTAATTCCCGAAGTTGTTCTTGCAGCCGAAAGATATTCGTTGCTGAAAAAGTCTTTCCATTTTTGATAAGCAGGTAATAATTGTTTATTGATAGCAGTATAATATGCTGCCGTAAGCCGTGCCTTATCTACAGGTGAAAGAGTTGCAGGAAAATTTCTGATTGGTCCATAAAAGATACTCTTAGCAGAATCTGTTTGTGCAAGGCTTTCCATTTGCGGAATGAGCTTTACTACAATGGCTTTTGGTAACACATAACCAGCTTTCACTCCTTTCCTGAAATTAGCAATAGCGGTATCTGTCCATACAGCAAAGGCACTAATTCTTTTTAACCAACTATCATAATCACTAACTGTTCTGAAGGGTTGCGCACCTGTACCTGAGCCGAGTTGACCTATTGTTAAAGGCAATGAAAATACTTGTGTTACAGGGGTGTACTCTGGATGAAACTTTTCTACGCCCAATTCTCTTTGTGTAATATCCATAAGAATATCGTAAGAGACTTTATCCTGCTCATTCAGTTGTTTATAGTTAAATTGCTTTAGCTCATTCTGGTATTTACTATAGAAATCGTGAACTGCTTTGCGAAAAGAGGCAGCAGCACTATTTGGCAGCAAATCATTGTACCGGTTGTCTCCCACAAAAGTGGCTTCCAAAGGAAATAATCGCAGCCGTTCTTCGTAATATCTATCAAATAACTGGTTCAGTGTTTTGTTGTTAATTGAGTTTTGTGCATACAGTTTTACAGACAGTAAAGTTGTAGAAACCAAAAGAAACAATAGGATAGAAAATCTTAGTTTTAGTCTTGAATGCATTTTTTATTTTGTATAAAAGCGTCTATTAATCAAATTTCCCTTGGGTGACGCACAACGTTCTAGGCTATGCGGCTGCGTAGCTGCCGTATAGGTGTGGTTGGTGGTAGTAAATTTATTTCTCAAATACTTCCTCAAAATCAATTTTTATAGGATTTTTTGCCGGGAACTTAGGTGATGTTAAAACAGAAACTTTAACTTTCCATTTATTCTCTGCTATTTTAGTGCCCTCAATTATGCCACTCTCAATTTCATAAGTCCCTCCTGCCCAAGTGCCAATTTCCTGATAATAGCAGTTCGATAGTTTTAAATCATTATTTGCAAAGCGGAATTGTGCTGCTTCTGTGTTTACTTCAAAAGTGAAGTTTTTAAGCAATTCATCATCATAAGCATTATTACATTGTGCTTTAGCGTGTTTATATTCAAACACAACATTGTTGCCATTTTCAACTTTATAATAATTCGATACATTACCAGCAACAGATTCCTTTACAATTTTCCGGCCTTGCGTGAAGGTGCCAATCATGGTTTCAGGTGTGCAATCATCATTTTCTTTGCCACAGCCAATAAAAAGGGTAGTAATAAACAGTAAAATCAAGTATAAATTTTTCATCGGCTTTGAGGTTTTTTCTATAATATGGTTTCTCTTCTTTTATAAGACCCTGCTTTTCCTAATTAGTTG
>NZ_JBMQUD010000030.1:0-46556 GCF_057359045.1 Adhaeribacter sp. | reverse complement strand
TTTTAAAAGATGTTACAGCCGAAAAGGACAGTATATAGAAAAATGCAGAAAGGAAGAGTAAGAGGTCTTGCTCACCGTGGTAGCACCATTTCCTTTGGTTCATTTGCTATAAAATCATTAGAAGCATCCTGGATAACCAGCCGTCAGATAGAAGCAGCTCGTATTGCCATGACCCGCGCCATGAAACGGGAAGGTCAGGTTTGGATCAGAATATTTCCTGATAAACCAATAACTAAAAAGCCTGCCGAGGTTCGGATGGGTAAAGGTAAAGGTTCCCCTGAGTATTGGGTAGCAGTAGTTAAGCCAGGCACCATTTTATTTGAATCAGATGGTGTGCCTTTGGAAACTGCACAGGAATCATTAAGATTAGCTGCTCAAAAATTACCAGTAAGAACCAAATTTGTTGTACGTAACGATTACGTTGAGTAGAAGTCATGAAATATTCAGAAATACAAGCGCTCTCTTTAGAAGAGCTGAAAGAGCGAATTAGCGCGGAAACTGCCAGCCGGCAAAGCCTGAGATTTGCCCATTCTATTTCTCCTTTAGAAAACCCCCTGCGCATTACCCAAAACCGGAAAGTAATTGCCCGGTTACAAACCGAATTAAGAAAAAGAGAATTAGAGGGAACTTCTAAATAATTAGGAAAATGGAAGAGAGAAATCTAAGAAAAGAAAGAACCGGTAGAGTTGTCAGCAATAAGATGAATAAGACAATCACCGTAATCGTAGAAAGCAAAATGAAACATCCCATTTATGGGAAGTTTGTAAATAAATCTACGAAGTTTAAAGCCCACGACGAGAATAACGATTGCGGCGAAGGTGATTTAGTCCGGATAATGGAAACCCGGCCTTTGAGCAAGAGCAAGAACTGGCGATTAGTTGAAATTATAGAAAGAGCTAAATAAGATGGTACAGCAGGAATCAAGATTATCTGTGGCCGATAACAGTGGAGCTAAAGAAGTTTTAGTTATCCGGGTGTTAGGCGGTACAGGAAAAAAATATGCCTCTATTGGCGATAAAATTATAGTTACTGTAAAATCAGCTTTATCATCAGGTAACGTTAAAAAAGGCTCTGTTTCTAAAGCCGTTGTTGTAAGAACCAAAAAAGAAATTCGCCGCAAGGATGGTTCTTATATTCGTTTCGATGACAATGCAGCGGTATTGTTAAATAATAACGATGAGCCAAGAGGAACCCGTATATTTGGACCAGTAGCCAGAGAATTGCGTGAAAAACAGTTCATGAAAATTGTTTCTTTAGCTCCGGAGGTATTGTAGCATGAAAGAATTAGAAAAAGTTAAATTGCACGTTAAAACTGGTGATACTGTTAAAGTAATTGCCGGCGACGATAAAGGTAAAACCGGAAGAGTTGTTTCCGTTAAAACCAAGACAAATAAAGTAATAGTGGAAGGTGTTAACTTGGTAACCAAGCATAACAAACCAAGTGCTAAATCACCGAATGGTGGTATATCTAAGCAAGAGGCTCCAATCCATGCAAGTAATGTAATGTTAGTAGATGCTTCTGGCACCGCCGTTAGAACTGGTCGTAAACTGGCCGATAATGGTAAACTGCAGCGTTATTCTAAAAAGACAGGAGATTTAATTTAATATGGCAACTGCACGTTTAAAAGAAAAATATACCAAAGAAATTGTTCCACAATTAAGAGAACGGTTTCAGTATAAAAGTATAATGCAAGTACCTCGCATAGAGAAAATTTGCATTAACAAAGGTATTGGCAATGCTGTTTCGGATAAAAAATTAGTTGATATCGGAGTTGATGAATTAACTACCATTGCCGGCCAGAAAGCAGTACCAACCAAAGCTAAAACTTCCGTTTCTAACTTTAAGTTAAGAGAAGGAATGCCGATTGGTGCTAAAGTAACTTTACGTGGCGAGCGAATGTATGAATTTATGGATCGTTTAATGACCATAGCATTACCCCGTGTACGTGACTTCAGAGGTATCAGTGAAAAAGGCTTTGACGGCAGAGGTAATTATACCTTAGGCGTTAAAGAGCAAATTATATTTCCGGAAATTAGCATAGATAAAATCAAAGCTATATCTGGTATGGATATTACTTTTGTAACCACAGCTAAAAACGACGAAGAGAGTTACGAATTGCTGAAAGCTTTTGGTATGCCATTCGTTAATTTAAAGAAATAAAAAATGGCTAAAGAATCCGTAAAAGCAAGAGAATTAAAGCGCCAGAAAATGGTTGCTAAATATGCTGAAAAAAGAAAAGCATTAAAAGAAGCTGGTGACTGGGATGCCCTGGATAAATTACCAAAAGATGCTTCTCCCATTCGCTTACATAACCGTTGCCGCTTAACCGGGCGTCCACGGGGTTATATGCGTAAGTTTGGCATTTCCCGGGTTACTTTCCGCGAAATGGCTTCTGATGGAAAGATCCCTGGCTTAACTAAAGCTAGCTGGTAATTTTTTGCTAATAAGTTATTTAATTTAAAAAATATTAGTATCTTTGCGGCTCTTTTTAAAGAGCTACAATAATTTTATTATAATGAATACAGATCCAATAGCAGATTATTTAACCAGACTCAGAAATGCTATAAAAGCAAATCATCGGGTGGTTGAAATTCCGGGCAGCAAAATCAAGAAGGAAATAACCAGAGTACTTCATGAGAAAGGGTATATTCAAAGCTATCGGTTTGATGACTCTAGTGTACAGGGAACTATTAAAATAGCTCTCAAATATAATCCAAGTACAAAGCAATCTGCTATTGTAAATCTGGAAAGAGTAAGTAAGCCTGGTTTACGTAAATATACTCATAACGAAAACTTGCCACGGGTACTTAACGGTTTAGGCGTAGCTATTTTGTCTACATCTAAAGGTGTTATTACCGAGAAAGAGGCAAAAGAACTGAATGTGGGTGGTGAAGTTTTGTGTTACGTTTATTAAAAAAGAGTAAATCATGTCACGTATAGGTAAATTACCCATCGCCTTGCCTGCCAACGTAGAACTTACTTTGGCCGACAATAATTTAGTTACAATAAAAGGACCTAAAGGTACCCTGTCAACTCTGGTTGACCGCGATATTACCATTGCCAATGAAGATGGTAATATAGTAGTTACCCGCCCTACTGAGCAAAAACGTCATAAAGCCATGCACGGTTTATATCGTTCTTTAATCAATAACATGGTAGTTGGTGTAAGTGAAGGTTATAAAGAATCTTTAGAATTGGTTGGGGTTGGTTTTAAAGCAACTGTTGCTAACAATACTTTAGAGTTATCTTTAGGTTATTCCCACAATATATTCCTGGCTCTGCCAGCTGAAGTAAAAGCTACTGCCGTTACTGAAAAAGGTAAAGCTCCTCTGATTACCTTAGAATCCAATGATAAGCAACTTTTAGGACAGGTAGCTGCCAAAATCAGATCATTAAGAAAAGTAGAGCCTTACAAAGGTAAAGGCGTTCGGTTTGTTAATGAAGTTGTAAGAAGAAAAGCAGGTAAAACAGCTTCTAAATAAGAACTTTCATGGCTATCAATAAATTAGAAAGAAGAACCAGAATTAAGAAAAGTATCCGGAGCAAAATTTCGGGTACTCCGGAAAGACCACGGCTATCGGTTTTCAGAAGTAATAAAAATATTTATGCGCAGTTAATTGATGATATTGCGGGTAAAACATTAGTAGCAGTATCTTCTGCTAAAATTGCTTCAGATAATTCCGCAAAATCAGAGCTGTCTTTGGCAGTAGGTAAAGAATTGGCTACCTTAGCCCAAGAAAAAGGTATTACCGAAGTAGTTTTCGACCGCTCAGGTTACCTTTATCATGGTCGGATTAAAACATTAGCAGATAGTGCCAGAGAAGCCGGCCTTAAATTTTAATATATGTCACAAAATAACATACGTGTTGTAAAAGCGAGTGAGATTGACCTCAAAGAAAAAGTGGTGGCGATCAAGCGTGTAGCTAAAGTAGTGAAAGGTGGTAGGAGATTTAGTTTCTCTGCTATTGTGGTAGTAGGTGATGGCAATGGAACAGTTGGTTATGGCTTAGGTAAAGCTAATGAGGTAACCGATGCTATTGCCAAAGGTATTGATGATGCGAAGAAAAATCTGGTAAAGATACCAATGTATCATTACACTGTTCCCCATGCCATGGAAGGTAAATATTCTGGTGGTTTTGTGCTTGTTAAACCTGCTGCACCTGGTACAGGTGTATTGGCAGGCGGTGCTATGCGCGCCGTACTAGAAAGTGCAGGTATTAGAGATGTATTAGCAAAGTCTAAAGGTTCTTCTAACCCGCATAATGTAGTTAAAGCTACGTTTGATGCTTTATCTAAAATGCGCGATCCATTAGCAGTAGCCCAGCAAAGAGGAGTAAGTCTGCAAAAAGTTTTTAACGGTTAGTATTATGGCACAAGTAACAATAACTCAGATCAAAAGTGTTATTGATCGTCCGGAAAGACAGAAGAAGACGATTCAGGCCTTAGGTTTAGGCAAAATAAATAAGACTGTTACGGTAGAAGGAACTCCTCAGATTTTGGGTATGATCAAAAAAGTTCATAACCTGGTTGAGGTAAAATAATAATAAGATGAATTTAAGTTCACTACAACCTGCAGAAGGTTCGGTAAAAAACAGAAAAAGAATTGGTAGAGGTACAGGCTCCGGCAGAGGAGGTACTTCAACCCGTGGTCATAAAGGAGCTAAATCCAGATCAGGTTATAGCCAGAAAACTGGTTTTGAAGGTGGTCAGATGCCATTACAAAGACGGGTTCCTAAATTTGGCTTTAAAAACTTCAATCGGGTTGAATACGCAGGCATTAACCTGGATGTTATTCAATCTTTAGTTGAGCGCGATAATGCCCAAACAGTTGACTTTGCTTATTTAAAGTCGCATGGTTTAGTTTCCAAAAATGCTAAAATTAAAATTTTAGGCCGTGGAGAATTAAACAGTACAGTAGAGGTTCATGCTCATGCTTTTTCTAAAGCTGCCATTGCTTCTATTGAAAAAGCAGGTGGTAAAGTGGTTTCGCTATAATAGCTTATATGAAGAAGTTGATTACAACTTTTAAGAACATTTTTGCAATTGAAGACCTAAGGATTCGTATTCTGAATACCTTAGGCTTTATTGCAATATTCCGGCTTGGTTCTTATGTTGTTTTACCCGGTATAGACCCTAATCGGTTACAATCTAATTCGCAAGGAATATTTGGATTATTGGATACCTTATTAGGAGGAGCATTTAGCAATGCTTCTATTTTTGCATTAGGTATAATGCCATATATTTCTGCTTCTATTGTTTTGCAGCTTTTAACCATTGCGGTACCTTATTTTCAAAAACTGCAGAAGGAAGGCGAATCCGGAAGAAAGAAAATCAACCAATACACCCGGGTACTTACCATTATTATCACTGCTGCGCAATCATTTGGGTTTATACAAACCATTAATGCTGAAGCGATAGTAGTTGATCCCTTTTGGTTTGGGGTAACTTCTATTTTTGTTTTAACAGCCGGAACCATGTTTTGTATGTGGCTAGGCGAGAAAATTACCGATAAAGGTATTGGTAATGGTATATCTATGCTGATTATGATTGGTATTGTATCCCGTTTGCCAGGTGCCCTTATTGCAGAAGCTCTTTCTAAACGTCTGAACGGAGCTTTAATATTTATTTTAGAACTAATCGTTCTGTATTTTGTGGTAATGGCGGTAGTAATGCTTACTCAAGCAATTCGTCGGATACCCATTCAATATGCTAAACAAGTAGGAGGAACTACACAATATAGTGGTCAGCGCCAGTTTATTCCTTTAAAAGTGAATGCAGCGGGAGTTATGCCCATTATATTTGCCCAATCTTTAATGTTTATTCCATCATTGATAGCTTCGATATGGCGTGATACATCAGAATTAGCGGCTTCTATTGGCACAACCTTCTCTGATTTTACATCATGGCAATATAATTTACTTTTTGGTATTCTAATCATTGTATTCACTTATTTCTATACCGCTATAAGTGTAAACCCCGACCAAATTTCGAATGATTTAAAAAGAAGCGGCGGCTTTATACCGGGTATAAAACCAGGTTTAGCAACTTCTGAATTCATTGGTCAGGTTTTGGATCGTATTACTTTACCTGGTGCTTTGTTCTTGGCTATTATAGCTATATTACCTTCTATTGCAATGTTGTTTGGTATCACGCGTGAGTTTTCAGCATTTTTTGGGGGTACCTCGCTTATTATTATGGTAGGTGTAGTGTTAGATACCCTTAACCAGGTTGAAAGTTATTTGTTAATGCGTCACTACGATGGTATGATGAAATCAGGTAAGTTGAAAGGCCGGACGCAAAATATTGCGATGGCATCCTGATAATGGTTAATTACAAAACAGAAGAAGAAATTCAGATTATCCGGGAGAGTGCTGATGTTTTAAGTAAAGCTCACGGCGAAGTAGCTTCTTTAATCAAAGAAGGAGTTACAACTTTAGAGTTAGACAAACGAGCTGAAGAATTTATACGGGATCACGGCGGAAAACCTTCCTTTAAAAATTACAATGGGTTTCCTTATAGTTTGTGTATTTCGGTCAATTCGGCTGTTGTACACGGTATGCCGGGGAAATATATAATCAAAAGTGGCGATATAGTCTCTATTGATTGTGGTGTTCTTAAAAATGGCTTTCATAGCGATTGCGCTTACACCCATGGTGTTGGAGAACTTTCGCCGGATGTGAAGCGGTTGTTGGAAGTAACCAAAGCTTCTCTCTACAAAGGTTTGGAAAAAGCAATAGCTGGTAATCGTCTGGGTGACATGTCTGCTACTATTCAGCAGGAAGTTGAAAAAGAAGGTTTTTCAGTGGTAAGAGAGTTGGTAGGTCATGGAATTGGTCGCAACTTGCACGAAGGACCTGAAGTGCCTAACTATGGTAAGCGCGGCCAAGGATTGAAGTTGCAAAACGGACTAGTTTTAGCAGTGGAACCAATGGTTAATTTAGGAACAAAAAATATTGTTCAGGAAGCTGATGGCTGGACAATTCGGACACGCGATAATAAACCATCGGCTCATTTTGAACATACTATTGTAATTAGAAAGGATAAAGCAGAAGTTTTAACCTCTTTTGAATACATAGAGCAGCGGGCATAATATTATATGGCTAAACAGTCATCTATAGAACAAGACGGAACCATTGTAGAAGCATTGTCTAATGCTATGTTTCGGGTTGAATTAGAAAATGGACACCAGGTAGTTTCGCATATTTCGGGTAAAATGCGGATGCACTACATCAAAATTTTACCTGGCGATAAAGTAAAGATTGAAATGTCGCCATACGATTTATCCAAAGGAAGAATAGTTTATCGATACAAATAAAATGAAAGTAAAAGCATCAGTTAAAAAGAGAAGTGAGGACTGTAAGATTATCCGGCGCAAGGGTAAACTTTATGTTATCAACAAGAAGAACCCACGGTATAAACAAAGACAAGGTTAATTTATAAAAATGGCTAGAATTGCAGGAGTAGATATTCCGGATAAAAAAAGAGGCGAAATTGCCTTGACTTATATTTACGGTATTGGCCGTAGAGCATCGCAATCTATACTTACTAAAGCAGGCGTAAGCTATGATAAAAAGGTAAGTGAGTGGACTGAAGAAGAAGCTGGTGCTATCAGGTCAGTTATTGCAGCCGAACACAAAACCGAAGGTGTATTGCGTTCTGAGGTGCAGTTACACATTAAACGTTTGATGGACATTGGTTCCTACAGAGGTTTACGTCATAGAAAAGGCTTGCCTGTGAGAGGTCAGCGGACTAAGAACAATTCCCGCACTAGAAAAGGGAAACGTAAAACAGTTGCTAATAAGAAAAAAGCTACTAAATAAGTAATATAAAATGGCTCAAAAGAGAAAAGATAAAGCTAAAAAACGGGTCGTAGTAGTTGAGTCTACCGGACAAGTTCATATCAAAGCTTCTTTCAATAATATTATTATCTCTATTACTAATAACAATGGTCAGGTAATTTCCTGGGCTTCGGCTGGTAAGATGGGATTTAAAGGTTCTAAAAAGAACACCCCTTATGCCGCACAAATGGCTGCCTCAGATTGTGCTAAAGTAGCACATGAACTGGGTATGCGTAAAGCAGAGGTTTTTGTTAAAGGTCCGGGTGCTGGTCGTGAGTCTGCTATCAGAACGGTTCAAAATGCTGGTATTGAAGTAACAACCATTAAAGATGTTACCCCGCTGCCGCATAATGGTTGTCGGCCACCAAAACGGAGAAGAGTTTAATAGTAATAATAGAGCTGGTGTTTATTAGCTTTATTTAAATAGTAGATAAAAATGGCAAGATATACTGGTCCAAAAACCAAAATTTCCAGAAGATTTAACGAGCCTATCTTTGGTGCAAGTAAAGCTTTACAAAAGAAAGCTTACCCTCCGGGCATGCACGGCAGAGGCAGAAGAAAAAAGCAATCTGAATACGCTATCCAATTAATGGAAAAGCAAAAAGCTAAATACCTGTATGGCATTTTAGAAAAACAGTTTGCTAATATTTTTGATAAAGCTGCCCGTAAAGGTGGTATTACCGGTGAAAACTTATTGGCTTTACTCGAGTCGCGTTTAGATAATACGGTTTATCGTTTAGGTATTGCGCCAACCCGGCGTGCTGCCCGTCAGTTGGTATTGCATAAACATATTGTTGTAGATGGCGAAGTAGTAAATATTGCTTCATATTCTTTAAAGCCTGGTCAAACAATTGGTGTTCGTGAGAAATCTAAATCTTTAGAGGCAATTACCACTAGTTTATCAGCCCGCAATGCCCGCCAGTTTAACTGGTTAGAGTGGGATGGTAAAGAAATGGTAGGTAAATTTATTTCTGCCCCGCAACGCGACCAGATTCCTGAGAAAATTCAGGAACAATTAATTGTGGAACTTTACTCTAAGTAATAGTTCCTTAGTAAAAATTATAACTAATAAAATAGTCTTATATGTCTATATTAGCCTTTCAAATGCCTGAGAAAGTTGTAATGGAGAAATCCGACGACTTTAATGGACAATTTGAATTCAAACCCTTAGAGAAGGGATATGGAGTTACCATTGGCAACGCACTCAGAAGAATTTTACTTTCTTCATTGGAAGGTTATGCTATTACTTCGGTGCGTATTCCTAGTGTACTGCATGAATTCTCTACTATAGAAGGAGTGATAGAAGATGTATCAGAAATAATTCTTAATCTGAAAATGGTTCGTTTTAAAAAAATAAACGATGCCATAGAAGATAAGATTACGGTTTCTATCAAAAATCAAGATACTTTTACCGCCGGTGATATAGACCGGTTTACCAATGGTTTCCAGATTTTGAACCCGGACTTAGTTATCTGCCATTTAGATAACAGTATTTCCTTAGATTTTGAATTAACCATTCAGAAAGGAAGAGGTTATGTACCGGCTGAAGAGAACAAACCAAATGACCAGGTATTTGGCCAAATTGCCATAGATGCCATTTTTACGCCAATAAAAAACGTAAAATATAGCATTGAAAATACCCGGGTTGAACAGAAAACTGACTACGAAAAACTTTTAATTGATATTCAGACAGATGGATCTATTCATCCGGAAGATGCATTAAAAGGCGCAGCCCATATTCTGATTCAGCACTTTATGTTGTTCTCTGATAATACCATGACTTTTGAAACAGCGAAACCTGAAGAAGAGGAAGCGGTTGACGAAGAAATGCTGCACATGCGTAAAGTACTTAAAACACCTTTAAACGATATGGATTTATCAGTTAGGGCTTACAATTGTTTGAAAGCTGCTGATATTCGTACTCTAGGTGACCTGGTACAATTAGACATGCAGGACATGATGAAGTTCCGGAACTTTGGTAAAAAATCTTTAACCGAGTTGGAAAACCTGGTTCAGGAAAAAGGACTTACGTTTGGAATGGATCTTTCCAAATATAAATTAGACGAAGATTAATTAATTAATTAACGGCATAATTCCCGATCCCCGACTGGGTTGATTGACGGTATGCACGTGCACAAAAAGTAAAATGAGACACGGTAAAAAAATTAACCATTTAGGTAGAACGTCGGCGCACCGGAAAGCTATGTTATCAAACATGGCATCCTCTTTAATATTGCATAAACGCGTTTCTACAACAGTGGCCAAAGCTAAAGCTTTACGTAAATTTGTAGAGCCACTATTAACAAAGTCTAAGAACGATACCACCCATTCCAGACGTATTGTTTTTTCTTACCTGCAAAACAAAGATTCTATCAAAGAATTATTTGATGAAGTAGCTGGTAAAATTGCTAATCGCCCGGGAGGTTACACCCGTATACTTAAGTTAGGTGGCCGTTTAGGGGATAATGCCGATATGTGTATTATTGAGTTGGTTGATTTCAATGAAGATCTAGTAGCTGCTACTACGCCGGCTGGTAAAGCTAAAACCAGAAGACGTTCTCGTGGAAAAAAAGATTCAGGTGCAGCTAACACTGCTAATGAAACGCCTGCTGCTTCAACTGAAACTCCAGATGCAGAATAAAGAATTATTCAGGTAATAAATTTAAGGGATATGATATTTATCATATCCCTTTTTTTATTTTTGCGGTAATAGAATTATTATGAAAGAAATCAAAAGTACAGAAGCCGTTCTTTTATTAGAAGATGGCAAAATTTACCGGGGTAAAAGTTTAGGCCAAATTGGTACCAGTTCCGGTGAACTATGTTTTAACACGGGCATGACCGGTTATCAGGAAATTTTTACCGACCCTTCTTACTTTGGCCAGATTATTATAACTACTGTGCCACATGTGGGTAATTATGGCGTAGTCCGGAAAGAAGTAGAATCCGGACAGGTGCAAATCAAAGGTTTGGTTTGTAAAGAATTTTCGGATTATTTCTCCCGTAAATCAGCCGAAGGTTCTTTACAGGAATATTTTGAACAAGCCAATATTATTGGCATTTGTGAAATAGATACCCGGGAACTCGTACGGCACATCCGGAGTAAAGGTGCCATGAATGCCATCATCTCTTCTGACGGCACCGACATTGAAACGCTGCAACAGCGGTTAAAAGAAACCCCTTCTATGGATGGTTTAGAATTAGCCTCTAAGGTAAGCACTACGTCGGAATATAATATTGATACGCCAGAGAAAGTATTTAAAGTGGCCATTCTGGACCTAGGGGTTAAAAAGAATATTTTAAATAATTTTACCCAACGCGGTTGCGAGTGCCGGGTATTCCCATACGATACCAGTTTTGAAGAAATGGAAAAATGGGAACCAGATGGCTATTTTATTTCTAACGGACCCGGCGATCCGGCGGCTACTACGCAGGCACTAGAGAATGTAACCAAAATGTTGGTGGAGGAAAAGCCATTATTTGGTATTTGTATGGGGCACCAGATTTTAGCGCAAGCAAACGGAATATCTACCTACAAAATGCACAATGGTCACCGGGGGTTAAATCATCCGGTTAAGAATTTAATTACCGGTAAGTGCGAAGTTACCTCGCAAAACCACGGTTTTGCGGTAGATGCCGACCAGGTGAAGAACAACCCTAAAGTAGAAATAACCCACATTAACTTAAATGATGGTACCATAGAAGGTATCCGGGTTAAAGGTAAACCGGCTTTTTCGGTGCAATATCACCCAGAGTCTTCTCCGGGCCCCCACGATTCGGCTTATTTATTCGATGAATTTATTCAGCTGCTAAAAAAGTATAAAGGCCAGGAATAGGCTTATACGTTGTTGTTTTAATAATTTTGAATTTCACTTATAATTATTGATAAAAATGAGTTTAATAGAGAGCATACACGCCCGCCAGATTTTCGACTCCAGAGGAAATCCTACTGTTGAAGTTGATGTAATTACCGAAAATGGATTTTTAGGCCGGGCGGCAGTACCATCCGGTGCATCTACTGGTAAACACGAAGCAGTAGAGTTGCGCGACGGTGATAAATCTAAATACATGGGTAAGGGTGTATTGCAGGCTGTTACTAATGTAAACAATATCATTGCCGAAGAATTAATCGGGTTTAGTGTGCTGGAACAAAGCTTATTAGATAAAATAATGCTGGAGTTAGATGGTACAACCAATAAAGGTAAATTAGGTGCTAATGCCATATTAGGGGTGTCATTGGCCATTGCCCGGGCTGCTGCCCAGGAGGTAGATATGCCGTTGTACCGCTATGTAGGTGGAGTAAATGCAAATACTTTACCGGTACCTATGATGAATATTTTGAATGGTGGTAGCCATGCCGATAATTCTATCGATTTCCAGGAGTTTATGATTATGCCGGTGGGTGCCCCTTCTTTCTCAGAAGCATTGCGCTGGGGTTCTGAAATATTCCACCACCTGAAAAATGTATTGCACAAGCAAGGTTTATCTACTAACGTAGGCGACGAAGGTGGTTTTGCACCAAATATTAAATCTAACGAAGAAGCCATCAAAGTGGTATTGCAGGCCATCGAAACAGCTGGTTACAAGCCCGGCGAGGAAGTGATGATTGCCATGGATGCAGCGGCTTCGGAATTCTACGATGCCTCTTCGGGAACTTACCACTTCAAAAAATCGACCGGCGATAAATTAACTTCTTCGGAGATGGTTAATTTCTGGACCGACTGGAGTAAGAAATACCCGATTATTTCTATTGAAGACGGTATGGACGAAGATGACTGGAGTGGCTGGAAAGCTTTAACAGAATCTATTGGTAAAACTACGCAGTTAGTAGGCGATGATTTATTTGTTACCAACGTTAATCGCTTGCAGCAGGGAATTGATCAGCAAATAGCCAATGCTATTCTGATTAAAGTAAATCAGATTGGTACGCTTACCGAAACTATTGATGCTATAAATTTAGGTCGCAGAAATGGTTACAAGAGCATTATGTCGCACCGTTCCGGCGAAACCGAAGACAATACAATTGCTGACTTAGCCGTAGCTTTAAATACCGGACAGATTAAAACTGGTTCGGCTTCTCGCTCCGACCGGATGGCTAAATACAACCAATTGCTCCGGATTGAGGAAGAATTAGGCGAAACGGCTTACTTCCCCGGTAAAAAAATGTAATTTATAACCCGGAATTTTTTAATTTAGGGGCTGTTAAACCAGTGGTTTGGCAGCCCTTTTTCATTAGAGCTTATGCGTATGTTAAATAGAATCCCAAAGTTTTTCCGAAGCTTTTATTTTCTTTTTACCTTGTTCTTCCTGGTTTGGATGGTGTTTTTTGATTCGAATGATTTTGTAACCCAGTATCACATGAGCAAAAAACTAAGTGATCTGGAAGATGAAAAGGAACACTATCAGCATAAAATTGCCGAAGTGCAACAAGATAGAGAGGAATTGCTGAGTAATTCTGAGCTCCTGGAAAAGTATGCCCGAGAAAAGTATCAAATGAAAAGGCCGACTGAAGATTTATTTATTATTATGAAAACAGAAGATAAACACAAATAAATTGTGTGATAGTAAGCTGTAAAAGAATAAAGCATATAAATCAAAAAGGCCGCCTAATCTTAGACGGCCTTTTTGATTAAGCAAAAGTGTGGAATATTTTTATTCTATTTTCTTGCCGGTCATGGCTTCTTTTATCGAAATATCCATTACGCGCTCAGCAAATGGCCGGGTAGTTTCTTCTAATTCGTCTACTGCTTTCAGAATGGCATCTTTGTCGCCGGAATTTAATATTTCGGCTACGGATTTTCTTTTCTGAGCTGTTAATTCCAATTCGGCAGGGGTTAAGTGTACCTGGTTTTTTTGCACAAACCTATCAACCTGGTAAAGTAATTGTTCGGCGGTAGTACGGGCTTCAATTACCATGCGGGTAGCAACATCTTCGCGGGCGTGCATTACCGAATCGAGTAACATTTGTTCTACTTGGGCGTCAGTAAGGCCATACTGGGGTTTTACTTCTACCTGCTGTTTTACACCCGAACGCAGTTCAATGGCTTCTACTTTTAAAATACCATCGGCGTTTAAAATAAAATTAACATCTACTTTAGGCAAGCCGGCCGGCATAGCAGGTATACCGGTTAAATTAAATTCAGCCAGTTTCCGGTTTTCTTTTACCAGGTCGCGCTCGCCCTGGTACACGGCTATTTTCATATTTACCTGACTATCGATAGAAGTGGTATATTGTCGGCCGGCTTTGGTAGGTATTTTAGAGTTACGCGGAATAATACTATCCATTAAACCGCCCATGGTCTCGATACCCAATGTAAGCGGTGTTACATCTAATAGTAAAATATCTTTGCGGTTACCGGCCAATACATCGGCCTGAATGGCGGCTCCCAAAGCTACTACTTCGTCGGGGTTAAGTGAGTTATTAGCTTCTTTGCCGAAAAAGTCGGAAACGGTGCGGTAAACCAACGGAACCCGCGTAGAGCCGCCCACCATTACCACGGCATCTATGGCCTGTTTTTGCAAATTGGCATCGGCCATGGCTTGCTGGCAGGCCTTTATGGTTCTTTCTACAGTAGGGCTAATAAGTGCTTCAAAAGTTGCGCGGAATAACCGACAGTTTACCTGGCCCAATGTAGCCGAATATTCATCTGCAGAGCTTAAGGCTTTTTTTGCTTCTTCAGCTTTTAAACGCAAGCTCTGGGCTAATTCTTTATTTTCGGTCAATTCCGCAGCCGGAATATTATTTTCCTGGAGCCAGTAATCTACTATAGCCCGGTCAAAATCATCGCCACCTAAATAAGTATCGCCG
This sequence comes from Adhaeribacter sp., assembly GCF_057359045.1. Classification (NCBI taxonomy): domain Bacteria; kingdom Pseudomonadati; phylum Bacteroidota; class Cytophagia; order Cytophagales; family Hymenobacteraceae; genus Adhaeribacter; species Adhaeribacter sp. The sequence continues at coordinate 31,909 of NZ_JBMQUD010000030.1, read as the reverse complement.
TTGGTACTTAAAACTTCAAATATTCCTTGCTGAATGCGCAGAATAGAAATATCGAAAGTACCTCCGCCTAAATCATAAACGGCAATGGTTTTTTCTTCGGCAGGGTCTAAGCCAATGCCATAAGCCAGCGAAGCCGCCGTTGGTTCGTTTACAATGCGCAAAACCTCTAACCCCGCTAGTTTGCCGGCATCGCGGGTAGCCTGGCGCTGCGAATCGTTAAAGTACGCCGGTACCGTAATTACCGCGCGGTTTACCGGCGTTTTTAAGGCGTGTTCGGCACGTTTACGCAGTTCTTTTAATATTTCGGCCGATAGCTCAATCGGAGAATAAAACTGGTCGCCGACCCGTATTTTAACTAAGCCTTCGGTATTATCATCAATAATTTTATAGCCGAAATAATTTTTGTGGTTGCCTAAGTCATGGTAAGATTTACCCAGCAAACGCTTTACCGAATAAATCGTATGGGCAGGATCGGTAATTAGATATTCTTTGGCCTCGTTGCCCACCAGTACTTCACCGGCCGGGACAAAGTGCACCACCGAGGGTACAATGGTACCCAAACCTTGGTCGTTAATGGCAATAGGCCTGTTTTCTTCCGGATGAAAGTAAGCTACCAGACTATTGGTTGTACCCAAATCTATACCAACAATAATTTCTTCTTTTTGTATTGTACCCGTAGACAGGTTTATTGCGACTTTAGCCATTTTGAATTAACGTAAGTGCTTTCATTAAAGCGAATATGAAACAGCAAAATTAAGCATAAAGTTAACGAGAAGCGTTTAAAAACCACCATTTTGAATAGTAGTAAAAGCCGCTAAGGTAACTTTAATATTAAGCTATAATGGTATAGTACTATATTAATAAAACTGTATTATTTGAATTATTTAGATGTATAGAATGTTATAGTAGGGTAAATAATTGTATCTCAACAAGATAATATTCGTAAGAATATCTGGTGAGATTGTTCTAAATCCTGGTGTCATGAAAAAACAAAAAGAAAAAATGCGCAGTAAGTGGAACCGGAAACACGCCCGTAAAGCTATTCCGTTGTTTGCCTCCTTTTTCCTGGCCCAGTTCCCGTTGCCTGCCGGCAATATGGCCCATAAGCCGCAGGCGGCTACTCATGCGCCTACTGCCGAAGCCTTAAAATTTGTGCAGTTTGAATTGGAAGTATACAACATGTACGAAGAAATAGGTCTTGAGAAAGCTGGCTTAAACTTAGAGGTATTTAATAAGGCTATGGTGGGCTTCTTAAACCTGGTACACGCCGGAAAAATAGAGAATAAAAATATTTTAACCATTGCCGATTTTGATAAGCATTCGGCGGAGCAAAGATTTTGGGTTATCGATTTAGGTGCTCGTAAAATTCTGCACCAGTCGTTGGTTGCACACGGGAAAAACTCGGGCTGGGAACGAGCTGAGAAATTTTCGAATGTACCCCAATCAGAAATGAGTAGTTTGGGCTTTTACGTAACGCAAGATACCTATATGGGTAAACACGGCTTGTCGTTGAAATTAAGCGGCCTGGACGAGGAATACAACACCAATGCTTTTGACCGGAATGTTGTAGTACACGGTGCTGATTATGTAAGTGAAGCATTTGTGAAGCAGCACGGCAGATTGGGCCGGAGCCAGGGATGTCCGGCATTACCTATGGAAAATTACCGGGAAGTTATCAATACCATTAAAGGTGGTTCGGTATTATACCTGCACGCTTCTAACGCTGATTATGATTCTCAGTTTTTAAATACCGATGTAGCTATGAATTCCTTTTTTTCAGAGATTTCTCCCGTAGCCGATATTTAATTACATAAGAGCTAATAAAATAAAAACCGCCGCTTTTATAGAATAAGAGCGGCGGCTTTTATTTGCAGTATATTAAAAGTTTACGTTAAATCTTTTCCCTAAAGCTTCCAGGTCTTTTACCACGGGTTCTAAGAGCGGAATGCCGGTTTTTAATCTTTCTTCAGAAGTTTTGCGCTCCGGATCACCCGGAATAAGTACGGCTTCCTGACCTTCTTTTGTTTTGGCGGAGCGGAAAGTATTTATCCAGTTATCCATGTGGGATTTAAATTCATCGGCCGGCCGGAAAGCATCTACGCGCATGGCGCCAAAAAAATGACCAATACCTTCGCCCACCGGGTTGGTTGGTAAAGGCAAAAAGCTTACAAACGGCGGTACCCACGGCCCGTAATTGGCACCCGATAAAACCGCTGAAAATATATCAACAATAGCTCCTAAAGCATAGCCTTTGTGGCTACCATGTTCGCCGCCCAAAGGCATTAAGGCACCGCCGTGTTTTAATGCGTGCGTATCGGTGGTGTTTTGACCGGCAGCATCCTGAATCCAGCCCAAGGGGGCATCTAATCCTTTCCGTTGTAATATTTCTAGTTTACCGTTAGCAGCCGTAGTAGTGGCTAAATCGGCCACAAATGCAGGTTGTTCATTGGCCGGAATGGCTACCGCGATGGGATTGGTACCTAATAATCTTTCTACCGAAAACGTGGGTGCTACCAACGGGCTAGCATTTGTCATAGCTAAACCAATCATATCGTGGGCCAGCGCCAGCATGGCATGGTAACCAGCAATACCAAAATGGTTAGAATTTTTAACCGATACCCAGCCGGTGCCTACCTGCTTGGCTTTATCTATAATAATTTGCATGGCTTTGGGCCCAACTACTAATCCCAGGCCACGGTCACCGTCTACTACTGCTGTGCTGGGGGTTTCGTGTACCACTTGTATGTTGGGTTGCGCATTTATCCGGCCGGCTTCCCATAAGCGTACATAACCCGATAAGCGGGCAACACCGTGCGAGTCGATGCCCCGCAAATCGGCGGAAAGCAGTACATCGGTTGCCAGGGTGGCATCTTCTAAGGATAAACCAATGCTCTGGAATATATTTTGGGTAAACTGATGCAGAACAGGATAAGAAAACATTGAAAGCTGCGGTTAATAAATGAATAAAGTTGTTATTAGTATATAAATATCCGGGAAGGTAATTGCAAGATTAAATTAAAGGTGATGCTAAAAATAAAATATAGTTTTACCGGCTATAAAGGTATACGCCGATAATTTTAATCGTTGTGCAGTAATTGCTGGAGCATGCCTTCTTTTAGGGCGTACGCCGAAACCCGGATTTTATTTAGCGCATAATTTTCCAGCACAAAATCAATCAGGATTACGGCTACTACAATCATGTCTACGCGCATGGCCAGCATACCCGGTATCGCCAAGCGTTCGGGCCGGGTTTTCCGTAGTATTTCCTCATAAATTTCGTAAAAATCGGCCAGCGCCAAATCGGCTTCCGGGCTGGTATCCTGCTCCCGGTTAATGCCGGAACGTTGGGTATGGATGTCGCATAGCGTATCGAACGAACCCGAGGAACCAATTAAGGCGGTAGGCTGACATCTCTCCACAGCTTCGGTTAATGGTACTAATTGTTCCTGCAAATAAATTTTTAATGCTTCTACCGAATGCTCCGAAATAGGATCGGTAATAAAAAATTTATCGAGCAAGCGCTGGGCACCAATTTCAAAACTTTGTTTCCAGAATATTTGGTGATCGTTGCAAATGATAAATTCTACACTGCCGCCGCCAATGTCTATAATCAGGCTTTTTTCAGTACCAATTTCGAGGGCTGCTTTAACACCGTAATAGATGAGTTCTGCTTCGCGGTCGCCGGTAATTACTTCTACATTTATGCCGGTTTGCCCCGCAATAGTTGCTACCAAATCGGGGCCGTTAGCGGCATTGCGTACGGCGCTGGTGGCTAAGGCGGTAACCTGTTGCACTTGGTGCTGGTTTATTAATTCTTTAAACTGCTTAATGGTTTGGAGGGCCCGATTAAAAGCTGCCGGGGTTATTTCGCCGTGGCTGATACCGCCTTCGCCTAACTTTACCGGTTCTTTTATTTTTAACAACGTTTGGGGAACATTGCTGTTTTCTACCGCTACAATCAGCAGGTGAAACGTGTTGGTTCCCATATCAATTAATGCCAGCCGTTTGGTTTCTTCCATTTTCGTCTAAATTTTGCTGTGCGTACTAAACCGGTAAAAGGTACCCAAAGGTAGCTTATGCGCGGTTTTATCCAGAAGATAAAGTTCTCCAAATTCCGGCATTTGCCGCGACTCGGTAGCAAAATGCTGGTTTACCAGGTTTTCCAAAATAAAAGCCGAAAAGCCCAGCGAGTATAAGTTAATCAGAAAGAAATTGTCTTGAGGGTCAATTAGTTGGCTGCACAGGTACATGAGTTCGTTTAGCTCGTCTTCTATTTGCCATTTTTCGCCGTTTGGGCCGCGGCCATAAGCCGGCGGGTCCAGAATTAAGCCCTGGTATTTGTTGCCTCTTTTTACTTCACGACGGGCAAATTTCATGGCATCTTCTACCAGCCACCGGATATCGCTTAAATTACTGGCTTCCATGTTTTCGCGTGCCCAGTAATTTACGGCCTTTACAGCATCTAGGTGTGTAACATCGGCACCGGCTGCCCGCGCGGCCAAAGAAGCCCCGCCGGTATAAGCAAACATATTTAAAACCTTGGGCTTAGCTGTTTGTAACTGTTGGGTTTGGTTGTAAATAAATTGCCAGTTGGGCGCTTGCTCCGGAAACAAACCTACGTGTTTAAAAGACGATAATCCCAGCCGGAAACGCAGGTTTAGGTTTTGGTAATTATAAGAGATAAACCATTGCTCCGGCATCCCTTTTTTCAGGAGCCATTGGCCTTTTTCGGAACTGCCTTTTTCTTTTTTAAAAACTGCTTGCGCCAACCGGTCCCATTCGGCATTGGGTAAACTTTTACTCCAGATGGCCTGCGGCTCGGGGCGCGCCAAAACATACTGCCCAAATCTTTCCAGTTTCTCAAAATCACCGGAATCGAGTAGTTCGTAGTCTGCCCAGTCTTGTACCGTCAGAAAGGTATACATGCAACTAATATCCTGCTTAAACTATTAAATAATCATTTTAAACCCGACATTTACGAATTGTACCTGCCTGCGGCTAAATTGCGGCTTTAATATTTTATCTTTACAAAAAAAATATAAAAACAGCGCGGCAAATATAAGCATAAATTAAGTAGGGCTTAACGGTTTAGTACCCGGTACAGGTTTATCCCACTAAAAACCTTTGCTCGTTTATTTCTGCGGTGTGTAATTTAACGGCTCGTACGTAGTACCATTTAGATTATTATGGAAATTACTTTTTATAAATACCAGGGCACCGGCAACGACTTTGTAATGATTGATAACCGGCAGGAACATTTTGACCGGAACGACCAAGCTTTGGTGGCGCACTTATGCGAACGCCGTTTAGGTATTGGAGCCGATGGGCTGATTTTATTGCAAAACCGACCCGGCTACGATTTTGAAATGGTTTATTTTAATGCTGATGGGCGTTTAGGCTCGATGTGCGGAAATGGGGGACGGTGTACGGTGCAGTTTGCAAAGCAGCTTGGCGTTATTACTGACAAAGCTTATTTTCTGGCTGCCGACGGCGATCATTACGCAACTATTTTGCCTAATGGAGATATTTCGTTAAAAATGAACGACGTGCAGACCATTGAATGTGCTGACAGTTTCTATTATTTAAATACCGGTTCGCCGCACTACGTAGCGTTTGTAGATGTCCTGAGCAGTTACGAAGTATTTGAAAAAGGGCGGAGTATCCGGTACAACGATCGCTTCCGGGCCGAAGGTACCAATGTGAATTTTGCCCAGTTACCTGCAGCCGATGAACCCATGTTTGTACGCACGTACGAGCGAGGTGTAGAAGACGAAACTTTTTCTTGTGGAACAGGCGTAACGGCTGCTGCAATTGCCGCTTCTTTCCGGGGGCAGGCTAGTCCGGTAAAAATTAAAACCTTGGGCGGCAACCTAGAAGTGGCCTTTAACCGGCAAGGCGAGCAGGTTACAGATATTTACCTGATTGGCCCGGCCGTTTTGGTGTTTGAAGGAAAGATTAGTATTTAGCTGTTAGCTATTAGTAGTTAGTAATAATTTTTAAAATTACTACAAGCTTTAACAATGGTTATGTATTTTACAGTAATTTACCAGGCAATAAATACTTACTAACTTATAATTAACATCTAAAAGCTAATCTCTAATAACTAAGCGCTAACAACTAAAACCGTGTTCCTGAAATCAGATTTGTTGTACTTAAGGGCTTTGGAAAGTACCGATCTGGACTTTTTGTACCGTTTGGAAAACGACGTGCAGGTTTGGCGGGTAAGTAATACAGTTGCTCCTTTTGCGAAGGAACTCCTGGAAAAGTATTTAGAGAATGCCGCTGATATTTACAGTGCCCGGCAATTACGTCTTATAATCTGTACTCCCAATCACCAGCCGATTGGTGCCATAGATTTATACGATTTTGAACCCCAGCACCAGCGGGCCGGTATTGGCATTATAATCGATGCAGACTACCGGCAACAAAAAATAGCCCGTAATGCATTAGAATTATTTTTGCACTACTGCCAGCAAATTTTACTGCTGCACCAGGTATATTGCACCATACCAGTGAGTAACCAAGCTAGCCTGCGGCTCTTCCGGGGAGTAGGTTTTACCCTAATTGGCCTTCGGAAACAATGGCTCAGAACTCCCGTGGGTTGGGAAGACGTAGAAGAATACCAGAAGATATTTTAGATACTTTAATTAGGCTGAGCATTATCAATAATTAGTGTACCCAGCACTTTATAGCTGTAATCATCCTCTCTTTACAAAATTCTTTCTATATAAAAACAGAAGGCTACAATATATTAAATATATTATATTATAGCAGCTAGCTTATATTTTGTAATTATTTTAATATTAATTTTATATTAAGCATTGTAAATAAATTAAGATAAGTCTGTTAGGAATTAACTCTTGTTAATAAAATTGTATTACTATTAATTTATCTAAGCTACTGGTGCCTGCCTATAATTTATAATTTAACTAATGCAATTGCGGTTTAATCTTAAGTTACGGTAAAAACTAGTATAAATACTTATCTTTTTTTCAGGCTTATACGGATATTGCTTAAAAATCCAAAGATAATTTGATTTTTTTTACAGCCTTTTTTTTAATAATCCGTACAACTCTTCTGTAAGCAAAACCTAAACCTACCTAACTGGTTTTAGTTACATCTTTTTCCGTATAATTTCTAATAAATTATATATAAGGTTTTAAAAAACACTAAAATTACTATGCTAAAATTTGACCAAAACCATACGGCCAATAACACCAACTTACCTTCAGACGCGGCATCGGCTGAAAATGCCCTTAGCCAAGCGCCAGTTGCTCAAAAAAATAATATTCAAAGTTTCTTAGCCGATATGCCAGATGTTGTTTGTATGTCGCATTTACGCTGGGATTTTGTATTCCAAAGACCGCAACATTTATTAACTCGTTTTTCGCAGCATAGTAATTTGTACTATTTTGAGGAGCCATATTTTTATGATGGCGCCGAACCCCGTTTAGAGCTAACTACCCGTGAGGGCGGTAATATAAATATTGTGGTGGCTCATTTGCCTAATGGGCTAACACCACAAGAATCGGATGCTAAACAAATAGAATTGATTAATGCCTTTTTTGCCGAACGAAATTTAAACCGCTTTATTCTTTGGTATTATACCCCCATGGCATTAGAGATAACCCGTCAGTTAAAGCCGGTATTAACCGTTTTTGATTGTATGGATGAGTTGTCGGCATTTAAAGGGGCACCGCCGCGGCTGCGCGAACTGGAAACCGAAATGTTTGGTTTGGCAGACTTGGTATTTACCGGTGGCCAAAGCATTTACGAAGCTAAAAAAGACCACCACCCAGAGGTTTATGCTTTCCCCAGCAGTATTGATAAAGCGCATTTTGCCCAGGCCCGCCAAACTATTGCGGATCCCGCCGACCAGGCGAATATTCCGCATCCGCGTTTTGGCTTTTACGGCGTAGTAGATGAGCGTTTTGATATTGAATTATTACGCGGCATAGCGGCCCTACGGCCCGACTGGCATTTTGTAATAATTGGCCCCGTAGTAAAAATTGATCCGGCTATTTTGCCACAAGCCGAAAATATTCATTACCTCGGCGGTAAAAATTATAAAGAGTTGCCGCTGTACCTAAGCGGTTGGGATGTGGCCCTGTTACCATTTGCCCTGAACGAATCAACTAAATTTATTAGTCCTACCAAAACACCCGAATATTTGGCAGCTGGCAAACCGGTGGTATCTACTTCTATAAAAGATGTGGTGCGGCCTTACAGCGAGCTTGGTTTGGTACACATAGCCGATACGCCCGATGATTTTGTAGCTGCCATAGAGAAAGCTTTGGCCCAACGGACTGATGTGGAATGGCAAACCAAAACAGATGATTTCCTGGCGGGTATTTCCTGGGACATTACCTGGCAGAACATGGTTTGCCTGATGCACATATCCTTAACTGAAAAGAGCGCACCGCTTAACTAATTACCTTTAACTAAACAGAAAAATAACAATAAATTATAACGTATATAAATATGTTTGATTACCTAATCGTCGGAGCTGGTTTTGCCGGTAGTGTGTTGGCAGAGCGTCTTGCCACAAGATCTAATAAAAAAGTACTTATCATAGACAAACGGTCGCATATTGCCGGTAATGCCTATGACCATTATAACGAAGAAGGCATACTGGTTCACAAATATGGTCCGCATATTTTTCATACCAATTCTAAAGATGTCTTTGATTATTTATCACAGTTTACCGACTGGCGCTCGTATGAACACCGGGTATTGGCTAGCGTAGACGGACAATTAGTGCCTATTCCGATTAACCTGGATACCATAAACAAGCTGTACGGCTTAAATTTAACTTCTTTTGAATTAGAAGATTGGTTTGAGTCGGTAGCTGAATCGACACCGGTTATTAAAACTTCGGAAGACGTAGTAGTAAGTAAAGTTGGCCGCGAATTATACGAAAAGTTCTTCCGCAATTATACCCGTAAACAGTGGGGCATGGATCCATCGGAGCTGGATAAATCGGTAACCTCGCGCGTACCAACCCGCACCAACCGCGATAACCGCTATTTTACCGATAGCTACCAGGCAATGCCGCTGCACGGATTTACCAAAATGTTCGAGAACATGCTGTCGCACCCGAACATTAAAATCATGCTCAATACCGACTACAAAGAAATCATGAATGTAATTCCTTACAAAGAAATGATTTTTACCGGTCCGGTAGATGAATATTTCGACTATAAATTTGGTAAGCTGCCTTACCGGTCGCTCGAATTTAAACACGAAACCCTGAATACCGAAACGTTCTTGCCAACAGCGGTAGTAAATTACCCGAATGAGCAGCCGTACACCCGGATTACCGAGTTTAAATATTTAACCGGTCAGAAGCATCCAAAAACCAGTGTGGTATACGAGTATCCGCAAGCCGACGGTGACCCATATTATCCGGTACCCCGGCCCGAAAATGCTGAATTGTATAACAAATACAAAAAACTGGCCGATCAAACGCCAGGGGTGCATTTTGTAGGCCGCTTAGCCACCTATAAGTATTATAACATGGACCAGGTAGTGGCCCAGGCTTTAACGTTGTATAAAAAAATAACTGAGAAAGTTGAAGAAGATAAGACGATTGCAGAGATAGAGAAAATAGTGCAGGGCAAGTCGTCGCTAAACGGATCTTCCATCAAAATCAGTTCGAATGGAGCAGGTTGAACTTTGGGGAGGGATTGAGTGCAGTTACAATCGGGTAGGCGATAAGTACTTTAATCAGTTAAGCCGTAGCGGGCACGACCGCCGCCTTTCTGATCTGGATTTATTTGCCGCCTTGGGTATAAAGAAGTTGCGTTATCCGGTACTTTGGGAGCAAATTGCTCCCGAAAACCTGGATAACCTCAATTGGACTTGGACAGATGAGCGCTTATCCCGTTTACAGGAGTTAAACATAGAACCAATTGTGGGTTTGGTCCACCACGGAAGTGGTCCGGCCTACACCAGCTTAGTAAGTGATAATTTTGCCGAAGGTTTGGCTACTTTTGCCGGCCTGGTAGCCGCCCGTTACCCGTGGGTTAAATATTATACCCCGGTTAACGAGCCCTTAACTACGGCGCGCTTTAGTGGTCTATATGGCCTCTGGTATCCGCACGGCAAAAGCGATTCGCAATTTGTACGGGCCTTGTATAACCAGGTGCTGGGTACTAAATTAGCCATGGAAGCTATCCGGAAGGTAAATCCAACGGCTAAATTAGTCCAGACCGAAGACCTGGGGCAAACCCAAAGTACACCTCTTTTAGCCTACCAAGCTACTTTCGATAATAACCGGCGGTGGCTTTCCTTCGATTTACTCTGTGGTAAAGTAACGCCCCAGCATCCGCTCTGGAATTATTTACAGCAAGCTGGTTTAACCGAACAAGAACTGCTGTTATTGGTGGATAGTCCACTACCTCCCGATATTATTGGTATAAACCACTACATTACCAGCGAGCGCTACTTAGACGAACACCTGATTGCTTATCCAATGCATACCCATGGTTCTAACGGATGGCATAAATATGCTGATGTTGAAACTGTACGCGTGCAGGGGGTAGAACGCATAGGTATTCAGAACCTGCTCCAGCAAGTATGGGAGCGGTATCAATTACCCATAAGCATTACCGAAGCCCATATTTGCTGTACCCGCGAAGAGCAAATGCGTTGGTTTAAAGAAATTTGGGATGTGGCTACAACCTTAAAAGCGCAGGATGTTAACCTGGAAGCAGTAACAGCCTGGGCTTTGTTGGGTGCTTTCGACTGGAACAGCTTACTTACCCAAGAACGTAACTTTTACGAAAACGGCGTATTTGATTTACGGTCTGGTGAGCCCCGGCCAACGGCTATGGTGGCTATGCTTACAAGTTTAGCCTGTACCGGCGCTTACCAACATCCGGTTTTAGGTACCAGAGGTTGGTGGGATCGGGAAGAAAGATATGTGTATAAGCATAAAACCGGCTATATCCGTTCTATCAAACATCAATCGCAGCATCCGCACAAAGAGGTACCACCTATTTTAATTACCGGAGCTACTGGAACGTTGGGCCAGGCTTTTGCGCGTATTTGCCGAAACCGGGGCTTGCGGTATAAACTCCTGAATCGGCAGGAACTAGATATTGCTAACCAAGAATCAGTTGCTGCCGCTATTCAGTCGTTCCGGCCATGGGCTATTGTTAACGCGGCTGGTTACGTGCGGGTAGATGAGGCCGAAAGTGAACCTAATCAGTGTTATCGCGAAAACACCGATGGCCCTGCAATTCTGGCTGCCAACTGTCAGGAATATGGAATTAAACTGCTTACCTTTTCTTCGGATTTGGTATTTGCAGGAGAAAAATCAGAGGCCTACACCGAAGCAGATATTCCGCAACCGCGTAATATATATGGTAGCAGTAAAATGTTGGCCGAGCAGGAAGTATTACAAATATTACCTGCCGCTTTGGTAGTGCGTACCAGCGCTTTCTTTAGTATTTGGGATAAACACAATTTTGTGTACCAGGCTCTGCATGCCTTTGTGTCAGGTAAAAGGTTAACGGTGGCCAATGATGTAGCCATTGCGCCTACCTTTGTGCCGGATTTAGTAAATACGGCTTTGGATTTGCTCATCGACGATGCTTGTGGTATCTGGCACCTGGCCAATAAAGGCGCTTATACCTGGGCCGAACTGGCCCGTTTAATTGCTGAAATTGCCCGGATTGAAAGCCCCGATTTGGAAGAGCTACCGGTTGCAGAATTGAGTTTGCCGGCTTACCGGCCCAGAAACTCAGTATTAACCAGTATAAAAGCCGATTTAATGCCAACTGTAGAAGAAGCTTTGTATCGTTGTGTACACGATATTTTATTACAAATGCAACACGAGAGAAGCCAGATTGGAAAACAGTTACCGCAGCCTGAATTGGATAATATTTCCCAATCTACCCATACCGGAACCAATTAAATATTGGTTCTAAATTATTAATAATGCCGACGTATGTAAAATTCTTACTTACGCCGGCATTATTTTTTAGGAAATTTTGGCAGTAATTATAAGCATAGTACCGTATTTTAAAACACAGGTATAATCTTTGCCCTAAAATTTGGAATTCATTTATAGCCAACATCGTTTTAAGGGTAAATATCCGTATAAAGCTTAGCGTTGTTATGATTAATAATGCTGAGGATTTATAACTTGTTCGCTCATACGTTGTTTTAAACCGAATTCTTAAGAATTATTCGGAAAAACAACGTATTTTTGACGATTATCATAATTTTCTAAAGTAGATAAGAAATGTTCGATTTTATCGGAAAAACCATTGCCAAAGTGTTCGGAACAAAATCTGAGCGCGATATAAAAGAGATTACGCCTTACGTTAGCTTAATAAATCAGGAATATAGTAAACTTGCTACACTCTCCGACGATGATTTGCGGGCTCGTACCGCAGCCGTTAAAGCCCAGATAGACGAGCGTCTGGCCGAAATTGATAATAAAATAAAAGAACTACACCAGCAGGTTGCCGATAATCCGGAGCTGGATATTATGCAGAAAGAAGCGGTGTTTAACCAGATAGACGAGCTGGAAAAGACGCGCAACAAAGACCTGGAAACCGTTTTAATGGAAGTGCTGCCCCAGGCCTTTGCTATTGTAAAAGAAACGGCCCGCCGCTTTAAAGAAAATAAACAATTGGTAGTAACGGCTACCCCCCTGGACCATGATTTTGCGAGTCGCAAATCTAACGTAGAGATAAACGGCGACAAAGCTACCTGGCATAATAAATGGATTGCGGCCGGCAGCGAAGTTACCTGGGATATGTTGCATTACGATGTGCAGTTAATTGGCGGTATTGTATTGCACCAGGGTAAAATTGCCGAGATGGCAACCGGTGAAGGTAAAACTTTGGTAGCTACCTTGCCCGCCTTCTTAAATGCTCTGGCTAAACGTGGGGTACACGTAGTAACCGTAAACGACTATTTGGCCAAACGTGACTCTGAATGGATGGCGCCCTTATTTGAGTTCCACGGCCTTACCATCGATTGTATCGATAAACACCAACCCAATACCGATGCCCGTCGGCGCGCTTACCAGGCCGATATTACTTATGGTACCAACAACGAATTTGGTTTTGATTACCTCCGCGATAATATGTCGCGCAACACCGATGAGTTAGTACAGCGCAAACATCATTTTGCCATGGTCGATGAGGTAGACTCGGTTTTGATTGACGATGCCCGTACGCCTTTGATTATTTCGGGACCAGTACCGCGCGGCGATGAACACGAGTTCTACGTGCTGAAACCCCGTATCTCGATGCTGGTAGAAGCCCAGAAAAAATTAGTAGGTAATTTTTTGGTAGAAGCCAAACGCCTCATTAAAGAAGGCAACGACAAAGAAGGTGGTCTGGCTTTATTCCGGGCTTACCGCGGTTTGCCTAAAAATAAACCACTTATTAAATTCCTGAGCGAAACTGGCGTACGCACCATTTTGCAGAAAACCGAAAACTTTTACCTGCAGGACAATGCCCGCCAGATGCCGGAAGCCGATGAACCGCTGTACTTTACCATCGACGAAAAGCACAACAACATTGAGCTAACCGAAAAAGGCGTTGATATGATTACCGGTCAGGGCGAAGATCCCCAGTTCTTTATCTTGCCCGATATTGGTAGCGAATTAGCCAACATCGAAAATAACAGCGGGTTCTCGCACGAAGATAAACTGCACAGCAAGGAAAAGCTGATGAACGACTTTGCCGAGAAATCGCAGCGGATTCATACCATTAACCAGCTTTTAAAAGCATATACTTTATTTGAGCGCGATGTAGAATATATTCTCACCGAAGACCGTAAAGTAAAGATTGTAGATGAGCAAACCGGTCGGGTAATGGAAGGTCGCCGGTATTCCGATGGCTTGCACCAAGCCATTGAGGCCAAAGAAAACGTGAAGGTAGAAGATGCAACCCAAACATACGCCACGGTTACTTTGCAAAACTACTTCCGGATGTACCACAAACTTTGCGGTATGACCGGTACAGCCGAAACGGAAGCCGGCGAATTCTGGGAAATTTATAAACTCGATGTGGTGGTAATTCCAACCAACCGGCCTACCCAGCGCCAGGACCACCACGATAAGGTATATAAAACCGTTCGCGAAAAGTTTAATGCCGTAGCCGAAGAAATTGTAGAACTAACCAAAGCGGGTCGTCCGGTACTGGTGGGTACTACCTCGGTAGAGATTTCGGAAATTGTAAGCCGCATGCTGCAAATGCGTAAAATTCCGCACCAGGTATTAAATGCCAAGCAACACCAACGCGAAGCCGAAATTGTGGCCGAAGCCGGTAAGCCGTCTACGGTAACTATTGCAACCAACATGGCCGGTCGGGGTACGGATATTAAATTAACACCTGAATCGAAAGCTGCCGGTGGTTTGGCCATTATTGGTACGGAACGCCACGAATCGCGCCGTGTAGACCGCCAGTTGCGTGGTCGTGCCGGCCGGCAAGGAGACCCCGGTTCTTCGCAGTTCTTCGTGAGTTTGGAAGATAACCTGATGCGCTTATTTGGTTCCGACCGGATTGCCCGCCTTATGGACCGCATGGGTCTGGAAGAAGGCGAAGTAATTCAGCACTCTATGATTTCAAATTCTATTGAACGGGCACAGAAGAAAGTAGAAGAAAATAACTTTGGTACCCGTAAACGCCTGCTCGAGTACGACGACGTAATGAATGCTCAGCGGGAGGTAGTTTACCGCCGCCGCCGCAATGCTTTGTACGGCGAGCGCCTGGAACTCGATATTTGGAACATGATTTACGACACGGCCGAGGATATCTCGCTAAATCATAAAGGTAGCGGCGATTACAATGACTTTAAACTGAATATTATCCGGGTTTTTGGTTTTGATACCAATATTACCGACGAGGAAATGCAACGTTTACAGCCTGAGCAATTAACCGAACGCCTGTATAACGAAGCCCTGGAAAATTATATCGCTAAAAATAACCAGATTGGTGAGCATTCATTCCCGATTATTTCTGATTTATTCCACAACCGGGGCGATATTATTCAGAATGTAGCCGTGCCGTTTGCTGATGGTCGCCGACAAATTACCGTAGTAGCCAATTTGCAAAAAGCGGTTCAGAGCCATTGTAAAGAGTTAATCCGGGAAATGGAAAAAATTATTGCCCTTTCTACCATCGATACTGCCTGGACCCAGCACTTGCGCGAAATGGACGATTTGAAACAGTCGGTACAAAATGCCGTTTATGAACAAAAAGATCCGCTCCTAATTTACAAGTTCGAATCTTTTGAGTTATTTAAACGGATGATTGGCAAAGTAAATGAGGAAACAATTTCTTTCCTTTTCCGGGCCGACATACCGGTACAGGAACCGGAAGAAGTACAGGAAGTTAAACCCCGGCCGCAGCCCAAAGCACCTGCGCTTAAGTTGCAGAAAGAAGAAGCACATTCTTCTTTAGATGGAAGTAATGGCAGCAGTAGCAGCAATGGCATACCAGCCGCAGAACCGGAAAAAGTTATGCCGGTGCGGGCCCAAAAAGTAGCTGGCCGTAACGATAAGGTTAGCGTTAGGTATAATGATGGCCGCGTGGTACGGGATGTTAAGTTTAAAAACGTAGAACAAGACGTAACCAATAATCGTTGTGTGATTATTGAATAAATAAACCTATAAAAACGGTAAATAATATAGCAGCTTATATTGATCATACGCTTCTGCGTCCGGACGCAGATGAGCGTATGATCATTTCTTTATGTAAAGAAGCTGAGAAGTATAAATTTGCGGCCGTATGTATTCCGCCTTGCTTTGTAAAAGTAGCTGCTAAGGTACTTAGTAGCCAGGAAGTAAAAATTGCCACTGTTATTGGTTTTCCATTGGGTTACCAAACGGCCGAAGTAAAGTTTTTTGAGGCCCACAAAGCCATTACCGCCGGAGCTGCCGAAATAGACATGGTAATGAATATTGCGGCTTTTAAATCGGGGCAATATGCCGAGGTAGAAAACGAAATTGGCGAACTGGCTACTTTATGTCACTTTAAAAATGCCGAGCTAAAAGTAATTATTGAAACGGCTTTACTATCAGAAGACGAAATTGTAGACGCCTGCCGGATTTGTGCCGAAGCCGAAGCAGATTTTGTAAAAACTTCAACGGGTTTTGCGGGACGAGGAGCCTCGGTAGCCGATATAAGATTAATGCGCGATAACCTGCCCGATAATATCCGGATAAAGGCTTCCGGAGGCATCCGGGATTTGGCTTTTGCCACCGAACTTATTTTAGCCGGGGCCGACCGGATTGGCACTTCTGCCGGAATAAAACTTATGCAGAATGGGAAATAAATACTATAATTTTATATTTTTTTTGTTGCTCCTGTTTTTGGGGGTTGGTTGTGCCAGTGCCGGGCGCAGTAGCAGCAGTACTTCCAATCGTACGGGGGGCAGCACCACCGAAACCGCTGCCGAAGATTTAAGTAAATACCGGCCGCAGTTTAATATACCGGCTGCAGCGGGTAATAATACCGCAACTCCTGCTACTAATACCAACACGGGTAACATGCCCACCCGCCATGCCAATGCCAAAGTTACGACTCTGCTCGATACGGCTACCATTATGAATAAAAGTATCCGGTACGCCGAAGGTTACCGCATTCTGGCTTATTCTGGTATTGAGCGGAAAGCAGCTATGGATATCCGGAACGAAATTGTACGGCGGGTACCCGAAGAAAAAGATTATCTGCAATACAAGCAGCCTACTTACCGGTTAAAAATCGGCGATTATTTTAGTAGAATAGAGGCCCAACAAGTTTTGCTCCGGATTAAAGATGTAGCTCCCAGCGCCATAATTGTTGCCGACCAGATAAATGTTAAATAATCATAGCTAGGATTAATCTTTTGTACGGTTTGTTTTACCGATATAATATTGCCAATACCAACATTTTAGTAACTAAACTTTATCAGTTTTCGGGTAAATACAAAAAATATTGAATTTCGCTTTTCTCCTCCATAAAAATTTATTCCCTTCGTACCTAAACCAGAAATCAGGTTTTAACCAGGCATATTTTTAGTACTACATCCTAATAAAAAAATATTCATTTTCGTATGGCCAATCTAAAAGAGGCAATTAAACAAATGGCAGCCAATTATGCTGCCGATATTGTAGCTATCCGGCGCCACCTACACGCTAATCCCGAATTATCTTTCCAGGAACATCAAACGGCTGCTTTTGTACAGGAACAATTACAAGCGTATGGTCTGGAGCCAACAGTTATGGCCGATACCGGCGTGGTAACTTTAATTAAAGGTAAAAACCCCGATAAAAAAACCGTGGCTTTACGTGCCGATATGGATGCTTTGCCTATTCTGGAACAGAACGAAGTACCTTATAAATCTAAAAACGAAGGTGTAATGCACGCCTGTGGCCACGATGCTCATACGGCCTCTTTGCTGGGAACTGCCCGTATTTTAAACCAATTGCGCGATGATTTTGAAGGCACCGTTAAACTTATTTTTCAGCCCGGCGAAGAAGTAATACCCGGTGGCGCTTCGCTTATGATTAAAGAAGGGGTACTGCAAAATCCGGCTCCGGCCGCCATTTTTGGGCAACACGTTTTTCCAATGCTGCCTGCCGGTAAAGTAGGGGTGCGGTCGGGTATGTACATGGCCAGCTCCGACGAATTGTATGTAACCGTTAAAGGTAAGGGTGGTCACGGTGCCATGCCCGAAATAAATATCGACCCAGTGGTTATTGCCGCGCATATAATTGTGGCCTTGCAGCAAATTGTAAGCCGGCACGCCAGTCCGCGCATACCAACGGTTTTATCGTTTGGTAAAGTAATTGCCAATGGCGCTACCAATGTTATACCAAATGAGGTAAAAATAGAAGGTACATTCCGGACCATGAACGAACCCTGGCGCGCAGAAGCCCATGCTAAAATGAAAAAAATGGCGGAACAAATGGCGGAAGCCATGGGTGGTAGTTGTGAGTTTAATATTCGGAATGGTTATCCTTATCTGCAAAATTCGCCGGAACTTACAGCCGGTATGCGGGTGGCTGCCGAAGACTTTTTAGGCCCTGAGAACGTGGTAGATTTAGATATTTGGATGGCCGCCGAGGATTTTGCGTATTATACCCAGCAAGTAGATGCTTGCTTTTACCGGCTAGGTACCCGCAACGAAGCGCGCGGCATTACTTCATCGGTGCATACCCCAACTTTTGACGTAGACGAAGATTCTCTGGAAACTGGTATGGGTTTAATGGCTTGGTTGGCTTTACAGGAGTTAAATAAATAAGCCTGAATAAATAATTTTTTAGAAATCAGTTGTTGGCCAGCGGCGTTTGAAGGTATGATTTCACGATTTGTAATTGCCTTACTCGGTATTGGCAGTTTGGTAAGTTTTGCCCAGGAAGGAAAAGCTCAGACCCGTGTGCAGCGGAGTGGCGCAGCGTGGCCCGAATTACAGCTAGAGTACGTTTTTAAAAGTACCAGCTACTTATATTTCCGGAACCAGTACCGCCATAATTTCGATCCGGATTTTAACCAGGTACGGGAAAACGGGCCTTTAAAAGTGCTCGAACGTTGGCAGTTTAGAGCCGGTTTTGAGCACATGTTTAACCACCACTGGAGTGGCGGTATTGCCGAAGCTTACGCCGTTGAACGTACCCGTAAAATATTATTTAACGAAGTATACTTGCGGCACCTGGGTACTATTAAGCAAACACGTTTTACCCAGCGGGCTTCGTTCGAACATATTGTGCAATGGGGGCGCCCTACTTACGGTAGGGTGCGCCTCCGGGCCGATATTGACCACGATTTTAAGGTCGGGAAACGCACCCTAAGACCCCGAATAGCTTATGAATTTTTCTTTAACTTAGATTATTCGCCCAACCCGGAATTAAAAGATATTAATCGTTGGGTAGATCGGGCTCGGTTACGGTTGGAGGTGTTATGCCCACTGAATGATCACATTGCTATCACGCCCTTCTTTACCCGCCAATCCGATTTCCTGGTGATAGAACCTGCATACGATGCCGATAATACTATTGTCCGGCGGGGCGGCGATCAAAATTATATAACCCCAATTATTGGCCTAGATTTGCGGTACACCTTATTTAAAGGCGGTACACCCTTCCCGCGGGCAATTAAAATCAATCGCTAATAATCCAGAAGCTTTTATTGCTGAATCATTAGTTTAACCATTTTATATCTCTAAAGAAAGCAGGTGGTTGTAAATGGTAATTAATTTTAGTTTAAGTAATGCTAGCTTAATATTATTTTAGCCTCATGACTTTATGGCGCATTGTCTGTGTTTTGGGTTTAGTTATTGCGTCATTTTGGCCTGATTTAAGTGCATTTTAGCTTTGGTACAAAATTTACTATAGATAGTGTATTAAAAAAGAAACTTAAAACTATAGAAATAAAAGTCATGAAATTAGCCACTGTAAACCCGCATTTACTTGATAGATTACCTGAAACTTACGGTTCTTTGTTCGATAAATTTTTTACCGAAGGCGCAGCCACTAAGCCAGGTTTAGGTAAATTTATTCCCAAAGCCGACGCTATTGAATCAGAAAAAGAATATTTAATTCAGGTAGCATTGCCAGGCTTTAAAAAAGAAGACATCAACCTGGAATTTCAGGAAGGTAAATTAACCATTTCCGGCGAACGTAAGTTTAACCACGAGCAGCAAGAAAAAAAGTACCATTTTGTACAAACCAATTACGGCCAGTTTAGCCGGTCGTTTATCTTGCCCGATAACATTGAAGCAAGTGCCATTGAAGCTAACTTTGAAAATGGTATCTTAAATGTAGTAGTACCAAAAGACGAGAAAAAGGTATTAAAGCGCCAAATAGAAGTAAAATAATATTTTGAAATAAAACAAAAAAGACGCAAATTTTGGCGTCTTTTTTGTTTTAGTACCGTTAATAAAATATAGCTGTAAAAATTATATACCGATTAAAATATATTAGTCGTTATAGCAGCATCGGCCTATTAACAGGTACAAAATTTTAGAAAGAATTATTATATTTATCTTCATAATAACACCATTAATATTTATAAAGAAATGAAAGCAAGACAATTTATGTTTGGCCTCGTGCTTTCTGCTGTTATGGGCGGCGGTATGGCCATTGGAGGCTATAAACTTCTGGAGGACCAGGAACAGACACAACCAATACAATTGCAAAATCAAAATGTGCGCTACTCCAGCTTATTGCGCGATAGCGATATAAAAGTGCCGGAAGGCCTTAATTTTATTACCGCGGCCGAGTCAGTTACCCCGGCTGTAGTACACGTCATGACCGAGTATGGCGTACAATCGGCACGTAGCGGCGGTTCTTCGCGGCAACGCGACATGATGGATCCGTTTCTGCGCGATTTTTTTGGTGACGATTTCGAAAATTATCACCGGCAGCAAGGGCCTTCTGAAGGTTCAGGTTCAGGGGTAATTATTTCGTCGAACGGTTACATTGTAACCAACAACCACGTTATTGATAAAGCTGATAAAATTCAAGTAGTGCTGGATGATAAGCGTAAACTACAAGCTACTTTAGTGGGTACCGACCCCAGCACCGATATTGCAGTTTTAAAAGTAGAAGCGAATAATTTGCCCACTATACGTTACGGCAACTCCGATAACTTGCGGGTAGGAGAGTGGGTACTGGCGGTAGGTAATCCGTTTAACTTAAACTCTACTGTAACAGCTGGTATTATTAGCGCCAAAGGCCGTAGTGTAGGTATTATTCAGGCGGTAGACGAGAAAAACCAGAATACAGGTATTGAGTCTTTTCTGCAAACCGATGCCGTAGTAAACCCTGGTAACAGTGGTGGCGCTTTGGTAAACTTAAACGGCGATTTGGTTGGTATTAATACCGCTATTGCCAGCCGGAGAGGTTCTTTTGAGGGATATTCTTTTGCGGTGCCTTCTTCTATTGTAAGTAAAGTAGTAGATGATTTATTAAAGTTTGGCGAAGTACAACGTGCATTATTGGGCGTACAAATGCGAGAAGTAGATGCCACGTTAGCGGCCGAAAAGAAAATCAAGAATCTGAACGGTATTTATGTAGTTAAATTAACCGAAAACAGCGCGGCGCAAGCGGCCGGTCTGAAAGAAGGCGATATTATTACTCATATTAATAGTGTAGCGGTAAATACGGCGGCCCAGTTACAAGAACAGGTAGCCCGTTACCGCCCCGGCGATAAAATTAAAGTTACTTTTGTGCGCGGCAGCGAAACCGAAACGGTTACCGCCACTTTGCGCAACCGCCTCGGCGATACCAATGTGGTAAAACGCGAAGTTGCTAAAGCTGTAACCCTGGCCGGCGCTAAATTTGAACCAATCTCCAAAGAAGAACAAAATAAATTAAACCTGAATGGCGGGGCCAAAGTTTCTAATATTAAGGCCAGCCAATTTAGAAGTTCCGGCATGGAAGACGGCTTTATCATTACCCGTATCGATAAAGCTAAAGTAGAAAAGCCGCAAGATGTAGAGCGTATACTTAAAAACGTTAAGGATGAAGGCGTGCTGGTAGAAGGTGTATATCCCGATGGCCGACGTGCTTACTATCCCATTGGCCGCAGATAATTAGCCAAAACAAATTGCTTAAAGCTTCTGTATTTTTACAGAAGCTTTTTTTTGCTCTAACCTACCCGTAATCTTTTACTGCTTTGCCACATTCTTAAATTTTTACGTAAATACATTAGCACATTTTTTTAACCAGCACATTCGCATATTTATACATCAGCCCATTAAAACATGAGCCAATCTACTTTAGTTAAGAATTATTTCCCGGTAGCTACTTTACAAGAATTAGGCATAGAAGCCGTAAATAATGCCTGGAGTACCGGTTTGGTTTGGGGCAGCGATAATAACGCAGTGGTAAAAGAAATTTATTCTCCGGTAGATGGTAACCTCCTGGCCGCTGTCCGGATGGCTACCGCCACCGACTATGCCGCGATAGTTAGTACTGCCCAAGAGGCTTTCCAGACGTGGCGGCAGGTGCCCGCACCAAAACGCGGCGACATTGTGCGACAAATCGGGAATAAATTACGCCATCATAAAGAGGCTCTGGGCCGGTTGGTAAGCTACGAAATGGGTAAAATACTGCAGGAAGGTTTAGGTGAGGTGCAGGAAATGATCGATATCTGTGATTTTGCGGTTGGCTTATCGCGGCAGCTCCACGGGCTTACCATGCACTCCGAACGGGCCAGTCACCGCATGTACGACCAGTATCACCCTTTGGGTATTGTGGGCATTATTTCGGCGTTTAATTTTCCGGTGGCAGTTTGGAGCTGGAATGCCATGCTGGCGGCAGTTTGTGGCAATGTATGCCTTTGGAAACCGTCCGAAAAAACACCTCTAACGGCTATTGCCTGTCAGCATATTTTAAAAGAAGTACTCCGGGAAAATCAATTGCCCGAAGGAATATTTAATTTAATTTTAGGCGATGCCCACATAGGTAGTTTAATGTCCCACGACGAAAACATTCCACTGGTATCGGCAACCGGTTCTACACCTATGGGGAAAAAAGTAGGGGCTGCCGTAGGCGCGCGGTTGGGCCGGGCTTTGCTGGAATTAGGCGGCAACAATGCGATTATTATTACACCGCACGCCGATTTGGCAATGGCTATCCGGGCGGTTGTATTTGGGGCAGTAGGCACTTGCGGCCAGCGTTGCACTTCTACCCGGCGCCTGATTATTCACGAAACCATTTACGAAGAGGTAAAAGAAAGATTACTTAAAGTATACGGGAATCTGCCGATTGGCAATCCGTTGGAAGAAAATAAACTGGTAGGGCCGCTTATAGATAGAACCGCTGCTCAGGCTTTTGTAAACGCTATTGAGAGTGTGCAGGCCGAAGGTGGTACTTTGCTAACCGGTGGCCAAATATTAACCGGCACAGGGTACGAAACCGGTACTTACGTTACACCGGCACTGGTAGAAGCGCAAAACGATTACCCCACGGTGCAGAAAGAAACCTTTGGGCCGGTGTTGTACCTGATTAAATACAGTGGTTCTATAGAGAATGCCATTGCTATTCAGAACGGAGTGCGCCAGGGATTATCTTCGGCTATATTTTCGAACAACATCCGCGAAACCGAAACCTTTTTATCGGCCTGGGGCTCTGATTGCGGAATTGCCAACGTAAATATTGGTACTTCCGGCGCCGAAATAGGCGGTGCTTTCGGCGGCGAAAAAGAAACAGGGGGTGGGCGCGAGTCAGGTTCCGATGCCTGGAAAATATACATGCGCCGCCAAACCAATACGATTAACTTTGGTACCGAACTACCCCTGGCACAAGGTATAAAATTTGATATTTAAACTGGCTTAGGATAATAATTGCTGGTAAAGCCGGAAATTTTCGTGATCAAATACTACAAATATAACATAAGCCAAACGAGCGTCCTGGTTTAGAAATCCTTTAACAGTTTCTACCGCTACTTTCGCGGCTTTATCTTTGGGGTAGCCATACACCCCGGTACTAATATTCGGGAAGGCTATGGTTTGTGCCTGGTGCTCGGTAGCCAGCTTAAGGCTGTTGCGGTAGCATTTTGCTAATATTTGCGGTTCGTCTTTTTCGCCGCCTTGCCAAACAGGGCCAACCGTATGAACAACATTTTTTGCGGGCAACTTACCGGCGGTGGTAATTACAGCTTCGCCGGGCGGGCAGGAGCCCTGTCGGTTCCGGATTTCCCGGCAAGCTTCTAAAATAGCGGGTCCGCCGGCCCGGTGAATAGCGCCATCTACGCCGCCGCCACCCAACAAAGAACTGTTGGCTGCATTTACAATAACATCGGCCTTTACTTTGGTAATATCACCCTGGAATAAAACCAGCCGGGAATCAGGCCGGATAAATTCTTGCCATTGTTCGCTCATATTATTTTTACGGTTAAGTATATTAAAAGAATAAACTTGTAAAGCTATTTGCCGGCTATAATTTCTGGTAATAAATAGCTTTTTATCTTTAAACGAGTTTTTAAACCTAGACGTCCTTAAAAATAAAGGTTTTAACTTTGGGCTTTAAACCAAATCTTACATAATATTCAGCCATACCTTAATTTTTAGGAATATTCTGGGGCCGGAATAAAGATGAGTATTGATGGTAAAGAGTATAAAGTAAAGCGCTTTTATTTTCCCTGGCGCTATAATTTTAAATAATATGATTGATTCGCCGGAAGAAATATTTAGTAGCCGTAGTCGGGGTTTTGCGCAGGAAGAAGAACGTTATAAGAGTAAGGCGCAGGCCATGGGTTGGCTACGTTTAACTATTTTTCTGGCTGGAGCCGCCACTTGCGGGTATTTATTTTATACCAATCAAAATTTGTTTGGCTTTGGGGTACTGGTGCTGGCCTATATCATTTTTTTAGTAGCACTAAAAAAACATACAAAACTGCAATATCTGCAAAGGCATAATCGGTTTCTTAAAAATATTAATACCGATGAAACCGAGCGGTTAAAAGGTAATTTGCAAATATTCTCACCGGGCGCGCAATTTAAAGACGCTAAACACCCTTATACCGCCGATTTGGATATTTTTGGCGAGCATTCTGTTTACCAGTTACTTAACCGGTCGGTAACCAGTATAGGACAGCAAAAACTAGGCAACTGGTTAAAAGCAGCGGCAGCCGCTCCCGAAATTCTGGCCAGGCAGGAAGCTATCTCTGAGTTAGCGCCGGATATTGACTGGCGCCAGCAATTGCAGGCCAAAGCCCTGCATTACAAACAACAGGTAGAAGCGCCTTTTACTTTCTTCGACTGGCTAAAAGCCCCCGATTTTTACCTGGGCAAAACCTGGCTAAAAGTAGCGGTATTTATTTTACCTGTATTAACCATAGCGGCTATTTATCTTTTTTTTGCCGGTGGTAGCGGTTATCCGGCCATGGCTTTTTTGGTGCTGCAATATTTACTTTGCTACAAATACACCACCGACCGCGATAATTATTACGAGCAAAGCAGTGGCATGTACGATGTTTTGCGTAGCTACCGCGATTTACTCCAGCACCTGGAAAACCGGAGTTGCGCCGCCCCTAAGTTAAAAACACTACAGCAAGATTTAGTAGTGCATACCCAACCGGCATCAGCGCAAATTCACCGGCTTGCTACTATTGTAGAATATTTATCGGCCCGCATGAATGTGTATATTAGTTTTGTGTTGAACGCCGTTTTGATGTGGGATTTTTTCTGGATATACCGCCTCGAAAACTGGAAAAAGCAAGTGGCCCCCAATCTGGAACAGTTGCTGGAAGTAATTGCCGAAACGGAAGCTTTAGCCAGTTTGGCCGCATTCCGGTACGCAAACCCAACGTTTGTTGTACCCGAAATAAGTGACGCGCCTTTTGAAATAGATGCAACAGCCTTAGGTCACCCGCTAATTTTTACAGCCCAACGGATTACTAATAATTTCCGGACAATTGGCGTAGGTAAAACAGCCATTATAACGGGCTCTAACATGTCGGGGAAAAGTACTTTTTTGCGGACGGTAGGCATTAATATGGTGCTGGCCTTATCGGGTGCGGTGGTTTGTGCCCGTAATTTTAAGGTTTATCCTATGCAGGTGTACACGGCCATGCGCACCGAAGACAACCTGGCCGAAAGCACGTCATCGTTTTACGCGGAGCTAAAACGGCTGCGCCTGCTCCTGGATTTGGCAGCTGCCGGCGT
This sequence comes from Adhaeribacter sp., assembly GCF_057359045.1. Taxonomy (NCBI): domain Bacteria; kingdom Pseudomonadati; phylum Bacteroidota; class Cytophagia; order Cytophagales; family Hymenobacteraceae; genus Adhaeribacter; species Adhaeribacter sp. Next base: position 6,289 of record NZ_JBMQUD010000030.1, on the reverse strand, counting down.
ACCAGTATTTTATTTATTAGACGAGATTTTGAAAGGTACCAATTCCCGCGATCGGCACGCCGGCGCCAAAGCTCTAATCCGGCAAATGCATAAACGCAACGCGGCTGGCCTGGTATCTACCCACGACCTTGAATTGGGTAACATGCAGCAAGAGCACCCCGAGTACATAACTAATTACAGTTTTAACAGTACCATTGAAGAAGATAAAATATTGTTTGATTATAAACTGCAACCGGGCCTGTGCCACAGCTTTAATGCGAGTAAACTTATGCAGTTAATGGGTATTGAAATGGAAAGCTAAATGAAGTATTTGTTAAAGCTGGCTAAAAAAATAGCAGCTTTAAGTAAGCTTTTATTTTTGCTGTGCTTCTGCCCAAACTTAATAAAAATAGCTGCCCGTGAATTAGCTGTAAGCTATACCAATTGAAGTTACCTAAACTTTAAAATATGGCAAAATGCATACTTTTGGTTTTGTTTTTGTGGTTAGGTAAGTTAACCGGGGCCGCCGCTCAGGATACCGATTCCTTATCTGATAATCCGGTACTGGAAAAGAAATATTATTTGGTATTAGATAAACCCGGGAAAGTGAAAAGGTTACGATTTTACGTAGGTAGCCGGATAAATTTCCGGCTTACAAACGAAAAGCACGATTACACCGGCGTAATAACAGCTATCACCCCGCAAGCAATTGTGGTGCACTATACCCAAATTCCTTTAAACGAAATAGCCCGCATAACAATACCGCAACGGAGCAATTCGGGCCGGCTATTAACCGGGGTAGGTAATGTATTACGAGGAGCGGGTGGTTTGTTTTTTTTAGTGGGCGCGGGTAATTACCTGCTAAAGCCAGAAGACCGCGAAGATGGCCGGGTAACTGCGCAGAGTGGTTTAAGTGCTTTTCTAGTAGGGCAATTATTCCGGGGCTTTCAGAAACGAACGTATAAATTAAATAAAAACCGGCAACTTAAAACCATTCAGATTATTTAACCGGACAGCCAGACGTTTAAATATTGGCTTTAGAAAATTAAGTAAGTTGTTAGATTTAAGTTAGAAGTAATAACCTTTTAAAGCGTTAGCTTTTAATTATTTATATAAATAAACAGGGCAAAATAATTTTGCCTGTTACTTACTGCAAATTAATTATCCTTAATTATTTTATTAATATAAATATGCGCGTAGTTACAGAAGTGCCGCACCCGGCGGTTAAAATAACAGTTTTTGCCTGGAACGGTAAGTATTTAATAAAACTGGAGCGCGGGCCGCTGGAGCAAACTTTTAAAGTAAGTGAAATGGATATTCTGCAGGAATCCGACCTGCTAAAATTAATTGACGAAGAATTTATAAATGCCGCTTTAGAACGCTTCTCTGATATGGGGAAATCTTTACAGGCGGCGCAGGCCCGTTTAGATTAAGCGCAAACCAACACAAGTAAGACAATTTAGCTGCTATTCTTTTTATTGCGTAAAAGGTTTAGTATAAAGACAAAAATATTAAAACCGGATATAAACTAATGGAGAATGATTTTTCGGCAATAAAATCTATTCAGGAATTAAAAAACCTGCTTGATTCTGGTGCCATAACGCCGCAGGAGTATGAGGTTCTTAAACGAAAAATTATTTTTGGAAATAATATATCCGGAAATGGAGCCGTACCTTTAACACCGCCCGTAGCGCCTGGTACCGGCGAACGTAAAAATTTGGTGCCGCCGCCACCTGCGCAGGAAGCTATACCGCCGGTTGCCGTAGAAGGTAATCCGGTTACGCCCGAGTACCAACGGGTAACAACTACTAGTAAAACACCCGTTTACGATGCGCCCGATACTGAGAATACTGTTTTAAACGAAAACAACTTTAACCAACCCGACGAACTGCAAAAAGTAAAAAGCCGCGATTGGCTTCTGACTATTCTTATTTCGTTAGGCGCCGTTTTACTTATTGGTTTGGTGGCCTATCAGCTTTTAAGTAATCCCGAATCGGAACGCCTTACCAGTACCAGCGGACCAGATGCTGAAACAGAAATAACACCGGCAACTACCGAAACTGCTGCAGAAAACGAGCCGGTTATGACTACCGAATCTACCTCCCCCAATACTATTGCTGCTACCCCGGTGCCGGGAAGTGAGCCTGCTGCCACTACCTTACCTGGCGCAACACCTACTGCCACCGATAACCAGGCTGCTGAAGCACCCAATGCTACGCCGGCTACTACACCCGCTCCGGCGGCGCCTGTGGCCCGCGTAACCGATGAGGAAGCTGTAAACCGGATAAAAGATCGTTTGCAAGCCTATTATAACGATATGAAGGCGGCCCCGTTTGCGGCGCAAAATCATTTTGCCCCCAGTGTAGAGCGGTATTATACGTTAACCAATACTACGCCCGAAGCCATTAACGAAAATATTAATACTTACCACTTCCCCGAGTTTCAGGACAGTGAATCTAGTATTGAAGACGGAACCATAAAGCTGGTAAGCAAAGACGAAAACGGTTTTGAAGTAACTTATATTGAGCACGGTAAAGCTTTCCGAAAATCGAAAGGGCAAAAGCAGGAGACAACGGCCCGGGTGCGGGCCCGGGTAGACAAAGATTTTAGACTTATTTTTTTCCGGCAGGAGCAATTACTCGAGAATAAATTTATTACTGATTAGTACACTTAGCGCCAATACATAAAAAAAGCCTTCCGGAATACCAGAAGGCTTTTTTATAGATTATAATTTCTATTTAATTAACCAATGGCTACGCGTTTAAATTCGCTAACGGTTAAGCCTTTGCTGGTTTTATCTAGTAACTGGGCAATCGATAAAGAATTGTCTTTTACAAACTCCTGGTTTAACAAAGTATTTTCTTTGTAGAATTTGTTCAGTTTACCCATGGCAATCTTTTCCAGCATTGCTTCTGGTTTGCCTTCAGCCCGGGCTTGTTCTTTACCAATTTCTATTTCGCGCTCAATGGTAGCAGAATCTACGCCATCTTTATCTAAAGCAATTGGTTTCATGGCCGCAATTTGCATAGCTACATCCTTACCAACTTCGGTTACATCAGTACCATTGGTGTTTTTTAAACCTACCAGTACCCCTAATTTACCATTAGAGTGGTTGTAAGCTACTACTTGGTCGGCAGTAACGGTTTCGTAAGAAACTACATCAATTTTCTCGCCTATTTTACCCATTAAATCGGTAATGTGGTCCTGTAAAGTACGACCATCGGCTTGGGCAGCGGCAAGTAAATCTTCTTTGGTAGCAGCATTGGTAGAAACAGCAGCTTCCAGAACAGCTTTGGCTAAACTCTGGAAATCGGCTACCTTAGATACGGGTTCGGTTTCGCAAGCTAAAGCAACTACTTTACCGATAGTACCATCGGAGCTTACCTGCGTCAGAACAACTCCTTCTGACGTTGCATTATCGGCACGTTTGCTGGCTATTTTCTGACCTGCTTTGCGCAGAATATCTTTAGCCGCTTCAAAGTCACCGTTCGCTTCGGTAAGTGCTTTTTTGCAATCCATCATACCGGCCCCGGTTTCCTGACGGAGTCTGTTTACGTCTTGTGCTGTAATAGCCATTTTTTTATTTAGTTTAAAGTTATGAGTGAAAAGTTAAAAGTTAGATTTTGTGAATATTAAATCCAGGGTCTAGTACCTAGCGCCCCCTACTTTGTATCCAGCATCCAACATCTAAATTAATAGTTTAAAAAAAACTGAACATCAGAAGTAATATTTCCAATGTTCAGTTTTAAAAGTTTTATTATATAAAAGATTATTCTCCGGAATCAGCAGCTACTTTTTCAGCAATGCCTTCTTCTTCAGAACGCTTACGCTCGGTATCTTCTTTGTCTACTTTTCTTTCGGATAAGCCGTCTTCAATAGCTTTACCCATTACCCGTACAATCAGGGAGATAGATTTAGAAGCATCGTCGTTGGCCGGAATTGGGAAATCAACTAAATCCGGGTTTGAGTTGGTATCTACAATAGCAAATACCGGTAAGTTTAATTTCTGAGCTTCTTTAATAGCAATGTGCTCGCGCTTAACATCTACTACAAATAAAGCAGCTGGTAAACGTGATAAATCAGCAATACCACCCAATACCCGCGATAATTTTTCCCGCTCGCGGCTTAACATTAAGCGCTCGCGTTTTGCCATAGCAGCATAAGCGGTGTTGTCTTTTACCATTTTATCAATGGTCGACATTTTCTTTAACGACTTACGTACGGTAGCAAAATTGGTAAGCATACCACCCAACCAACGGTCGGTAACGTAAGGCATTTTCAGCCGTTTTGCTTCTTCGGCAACAATATCCTGGGCTTGTTTTTTGGTAGCCACGAACATGATTTTACGGCCTGATTTAGCAATCTGACGGATTGCCGCAGCGGCTTCGTCGAGCGCAGCAACGGTTTTGTTCAGGTCGATAATGTGGATGCCGTTTTTCTCCATGAAAATGTAAGGAGCCATTTTCGGATCCCATTTCCGGGTAAGGTGCCCAAAGTGAACACCAGCATCAAGTAATTCTTTATAATTTGTTGTACTAGCCATTTTTCTGATACACCTTAAATATTAACGTTTAGAGAACTGGAATGAACGTCTTGCTTTCGCTCTACCAAACTTCTTGCGCTCTACCATACGTGGGTCGCGGGTTAAGAAGCCTTCTTTCTTCAGCGCCGGACGGCTGTCGGCATTTTCTGTGATAAGGGCTTTGGCAATGGCTAACCGAATAGCTTCGGCTTGTCCGCTGGTGCCGCCACCTTTTACGTTAACCCGTACGTCGTATTTACCAACCGCATCTAAGGTTTTAAGTGGTTGATTAACGATTGTTTGTAATACTTCGCTCGGAAAGTATTCTTTTATATCTCTATCGTTAATAGTGATATTCCCTTGCCCAGACGTCATATAAATACGCGCCACCGAGGTTTTTCTTCTACCAGATGTATTGAGAACTTCCATTAATTATGATTATAAATTGATTTTAACTTGTTTAGGCTGTTGTGCTTCGTGCGGGTGCTCCGCGCCATCGTACACAAACAGGTTGCGGAATTGCTCGCGACCCAAACGGGTGCGGGGCAACATACCACGTACCGCTCTTTCTACTACTTTAGCCGGAGATTTGGCTTTCAGTTCGCGAACGGTAGTATGTTTTTGTCCGCCGGGGTATCCAGAGTGCGTAACAAAAACTTTGTTGTCTAATTTTTTACCGGTAACCCGTAAATTAACCGCGTTGATAACAATTACGTTATCGCCACAATCGGCGTTAGGGGTAAAAGAAGCTTTGTGCTTGCCTCTTAAAATGTTAGCAATTTGGCTGGCTACCCGGCCTAATGTTGCGTCTCCGGCGTCTATCACTACCCAACCTTTATTAGCGGTCGCCTTATTAACTGATAGCGTCTTATAACTTAAATGATCCATTATTTATGGTTAAATGGTTATGAATGAATGATTTCCTGTTCAGGTATTCTGAAAAGGAGGTGCAAAGTTAAGGTAAATTATTGGATTTACAAACGACTGATAATTAAAAAATTAGTATGCTGATATTTGTAGTGGCGCCTTTCTTTATTTGGAAGGTACAGCCTTTCTGGTTCTTGCTAATGCTGATATTCTAAGTAATAATGCGGCAACTTATAACTTATTAAAACAAAGATGGTAAGATAAATACGTAGGAGTGGCTTCTGAAAAAACATTAAATCAGTTTTGCTGTTATTAGTTCTTCTTTGTTTGGACTTGAGCCAGATTACTTCAATAGCTGTATTGGTTGCGTCATTTGGCCAGCCAGTTGCAGGTGAAAAAAAACGTTACGGCAACCAGCGCTTGGGCAAGTATAATTGCGGTAACCTTGTATGTAAATGACTGCGGCGCTTGCTTAGCAGATAAACAGGTAGGTTGAAATAGTTGATTATCAGCTAAAAATAATAAAATGTTGCTCAAATATTTTTCTGTTTAAAACTTACTTTTTAAAATTGTGTTCGTATTTATACCTACGTTTAAATACAGGGTAGCTGATGGCGTTAAAGCAATGAACTTGTGTCATTAGGATTTGAAATTTAGTTTTTTAAAGATGTATATTATAATAAATGAGTTGGAAAAAGATGTGCTGCGGGAAATAATCAGCATTGGTTTAGCCCGGGCAGCCGATTCTTTTTCTGATTTTTCTAAATCCGGCGTGTTGCTGAATGTGCCGGAAGTAAAAATTATTGAACCACAGGTTTTACCCGATGTGATCGACGAATTCGAAGAAATATACTTTGTGGTTCGGTCGGGTATTACGGGCGATTTGAACGGGAAGACCTTTATGCTTTTTACCGAAGCGCA
>NZ_JBMQUD010000029.1:0-7644 GCF_057359045.1 Adhaeribacter sp. | reverse complement strand
CTATCCCCCCTCGAACAATGTTTATCTTCGATGGCTGGACACAGAAAACGCGTGACAGCAGGTGTTAGAGGTCTTGCAGGAGCCGATTCTGGACTGGTTCAGCCCACACCACGCAGCCGATCAAAATAACAACAGCAGCTAAATACTTAGGCAGTAGCGGTTTTGAGTACCAAAATCTATGCTTGTTGCGATGCCTTTATCCCCACCAGCAGAGCAAGTACAAATAGGCTGAGACGCATTTAACAGATGATAGTCCACTAGCGGTGATAGCAGATAAAGACTATGACAGCAATTGCTTGGCGCAATATATCACGGAACGTGATGCTCAGGTCTTCATTTCTTCACTTGTCAATGCCAAATGGCCTCGTCATATTGACAGATCACTCTAACAGGACCGCAACAAGATTGAACGATTCTTCCATGGAATCAAGCATTATCGTTGTATTGCTGCCGCATACGCCAAACCGCTTGATTCTATCTTAGCCTTTATTCATCGGGCTGCTGCTAGCATTCTTTTAACCTAATTGTCAACTCATCTTGCCAGGCAAAGTAATTGATTTAAATTTTACCGTCAGCTCCGTTAAAGAGGCTTCTACCCCCATCCGTTCGAGCGAAGAGGCGCCTACAAAACCATGGGCACTGGTTTTACTTAAAATCTCACGTACGTCTTCGGGAGTATTCACCGGGCCGCCATGCGTCAGGAAAAATATATTTGGGTTTACCTCCGCCGCGGCGTCTATAATTTTTTGGGTGCGTTCAATGGCATCATCCATGGTACAAGTGGCCTCTACTACGCCTATAGAGCCACCCACGGTAGTTCCCACGTGCGCAATAATGGCATCGGCCCCAGCTTCGGCCATTTGCCGGGCTTCTTCGGGTTTGGCTACGTACACTATCGAGAATAAATCCATTTTGGAGGCCAGTTGCACCATTTCCACTTCTTTTATAAACCCCATGCCGGTTTCTTCCAATACATTCCGGAAATGGCCATCCACGATGGAGTGCGTGGGGAAATTATTAATGCCGGAAAAGCCCATTTCTTTTACTTTTAGTAAATGGTGCCACATCCGGCGACGGGGATCGGAGCCGTGTACGCCACAGATAACCGGCACTTCTTCTACCACCGGTAGTACTTCAAATTCGCCAATTTCCATAGCTACGGCATTGGCATCGCCGTAAGCCATTAAACCGGCGGTGGAGCCGTGCCCGGCCATCCGGAAACGACCAGAATTGTAAATAATAATTAAATCAGCGCCACCTTTCTCAATAAATTTAGCGCTAATACCGGTTCCGGCACCGGCGGCAATAATGGCCTTTTGCTGATTTAAAGTAGCTTGCAAGCGATCTCTTACTTCTTGTCGGGTGTAAGGATTTCCTTTCCCGGTCCATGGATTTGGCATAATGATATAATAACTTGTTGTTTAATTATCTACTTAAATAGAAGAAGGGTTAAATTTAAAACCTTATTTTAACAGCATACCCACTGCATCACCTGCTTTACAGAGCAGCCGGGCTAATTGATTTGCTTTTATTTATTAGTGTCGGTATATTTTAAATCAAAGTCGTACTTCACTATTACTTGAATAATAAGGCATTTAACTTTTCGCAATTATTTTCAATAGTTCCTGCACCAAAACCTCTGCAAACCGATCTTCATTAATGTGGGCATCTACATCCAGCAGCTTAACAGGTTCGCGGGCATGTTTTTTAATTGAATTGAATAAAGCTGCATTTGCTTCGGGCGCATAAAATAATTTACCTGCGGCGTCTAACTGCGATATTCCTTTTAAGGGTAAAATAATGGTAGCACCGGCACTAGATTGATTGACTTTGTTTGCCAGCCTTTCGCCCAGCACTTCGTTTTCCTCGGCATTGGTGCGCATAAGGGTTACATCGGGTGCCCAACTGTACAATTTACGTGCTCTGTAATGGGCAGGAACGGTATCTAATTGGGCAAAATTTACCATATCGAGGCAGCCCGGCACCACTACCTGCGGAATGCCCACAGCGGCCGCGGCCGTTAACCGCTCAGGGCCGGCACTTAAAATGCCGCCGCACAATTCATCGGCCAGCTCGGTGGTGGTAACATCCAGAACTGCTTTAAAATAATTTTCTCTTAATAACGCTTCCATGGTACGGCCGCCCACGCCGGTAGCATGAAAAGAAAAAACCTCGTAGCCTTTTTCTTTTAACAAAGCACTGCAGCGGTCTACACAAGGCGTGGTATTGCCAAACATGCTAATGGCAATGGCACCGCCAGCAGTACTACGTGGGGGAAGAGAAACCCGGCCCATGGCACTAATTGCCGCTGCCGCCTGGCTAATCAATAATTGACTCATGCTGTTTAAGCCGGCCAAATCAACTACCGAGGGCATTAAGGTGATATCTTTTATCCCAATTTGCCGGAATAAATCTTTGGTGGCCAAAGTGGTTAAACAAAGTTTAGGAATACCCAACGGAATTTCCTGCATAGCCGAAAGCACAATATAAGTGCCACCACCGCCACCCATGCCTATTACCGCTTTTATGGTACCCGCCTGCCTTAAAGAGGCCACAATATGGGCGGCCCCCTTCCCCATTACATCAACGGCATAGCCCCGGTCTTTTTTTTCGCGCAGTTCGGTTATGATAGTTCCGGCGCCCTGTGCTACCTGATCTGCCTCATAATCTACGGGGAAATAATCGGTTGTTCCCATAACGCCCGTATTAATGGAGATAACTTGTTCGCCCTGCGCCAGCAGGCACGCGCGCAGGTAAGCAAAAACTTCGCCTTTGGTATCGAAGCAGCCCAGCATTAAAATACATCTGTCCGTAGCAGCCATTTTGTTCATGTTGCCTAAAATTTAACCGATTCCAAACTTAGCGGTTTTTGTTTATTTATGCTCACCGGTAATTTACATAACTAATTTAACCTTGCCGAAGAGGTCAGCATTTAAGATTTAAATATATAATTAATAAAACATATAAAATTTCCCAGTCCCGCTGGCGCAATCCGTGCTTCTTTTTTAACTTCTTTAATACCTTATGCTGAATGGCATATATCGCAGCTAAATCATTGGTGAGGGCCATAATGCATTATATTAGATATATATACTAGAATTTAGAAAGGAGCTGTAACCATTACATATGTAACTAATAAAATTTAAGCTCTCGGTTTTGCCGCCTATTTACATTTAATTTACGAAAAAAATGGGTAAAATCTTGTTGCTAAGTAGCTAGCCTCAAATTAAATACAATTACTCTTTAGAATTTCGAATTAGGTTATAAGGAGCCATTTTACCAAGTTGAGCTTTATAACATATGCACTTTACTAAGAATATATTTTTTTATTTAACAAAAAAGGTGTAGGATTTGGGTAAAATGGGGTGCTAAACTACTTCACCAAGTGCATTTAGATGCTCTTTGGGAAATCCTTTAAAACTTAAAAGAAAAAAAGCTCTTCGGTCTGCCTATTTTATATTGAGTTGAATATAAAATATATTCCTAGATCCATTTACGAATAAATTTTGTAGGATTATGCATAATCAAGGGCTTTTAGTCACCAATTACCTTAAAAACCGAGCACAGCTCAAACCTGCTAGAAGTCAGTTGCGACTTTAAAAAGTTTCCAGTAAAACGATGTAATTCCATTATCTTGCGTATACTTCCTAGAGTTGTTTAGTTAAGTACTGGTAGACCAGTGGTATCTCCTAATTGGATTTTTGAATATAAGCTTCAATGGTCACGGGACTTTTATAGTTAATTGATTTAAAGCTAGGAAGTAAGGCCGGAAATTGTTACCCTTGACTTTTAATAGAGGCCGTTTTCCCTTTTTGGCAATTTCTACATGAGTAATGATGTTACCTGCATCTATGATGTGTTGGGGAGGTTCTTTTTCTTTCATCATGTGATAAATATCCGTATTTAGCCAGAAGTTAGGATGGTTAACGTTTTTTACCACTTCGGCTGCTTCTTAGAGCGTATTAATAAAATGGTCTCGGCCCTATTTAGGCTTTCAAAAATTTTTTCATTGCTTCTGTATTGCCAAATTGTTCGGCCCGCTCCTAGGCCAGACGTGTTACTTACTCATACGGGTATTTCTGCCGTCTCGTATACAGGGCCGCCCAATTAGTTAGGTGCAACTAAATAATAACGGACTTCCAAGCCTTCGCGCATACTCTGGAATGAACTTACCGGCAGCTTCGCCATTTTATCAATAGCGGTTATTGTCTTTCAAGTTTTTCTCTCTTAATTCTTAGATTCACAGCTCAATATTGAGTTAATAAAGTTATATACCAAATCATTCCCTCATACTGCTCACTTAGCCTGATCATCTTTGAATTAAAATTTGTATTTAAAAAGTAATTTTAGCTATTTGGAGAGAAATTATCCAATTCCAACTTTTGCTCGTTACAATTGTACCCACTTAACTATACCGATGAAGTACTCTGGAAACGCCTCAAAGAAGGCGATGAACAGGCCTTCTCCGCCATATTTGAGCGGTACTATAGTATTGTATTTAATTATGGAAAATCTCTAAGCTCTTCCCCTGAACTGGTAAGAGATTGTGTTCAGGATATTTTTGCAGAGGTATGGCTGTATCGGCTATCACTGGGAGAAATAGGTTCTATAAAAGCTTATTTATTAGCTAGTGTGCGCAAACGTATAGCCCGCCTGTATGAGCGGGATAGAATCTTTAGAAACACCTCTCCGGTCGAAGAGGCGGATTTTCTTCTGGATTTTACCATTGAAGATCGCCTAATCATTGATGAAGATATGGCCCTTAGGGTCAAACACCTCAATGAACTCATCAATTCCCTCCCCTTACGGCAGAAAGAAGCACTTTATCTTCGCTATTATCAGGGAATCAGTGTAGAGCAAGTCGCCGAAGTTATGAATATTAATTACCAATCGGCCGTAAATTTCCTTTACAAGGCACTTCAACAACTTCGGAGGCAGTGGGCTGGACAGTTTGCACTTCTTCTTTATCTACTTCAGATATAAAAATTTAAAAAAAATCAAAATAAAAGGGTATCCATTTTAAAAGGTGTCCTCTCCTACTTTGAAACCTCAATCAGATGCAGCGAGACGACTACAGCCAGATCGAAGATTTTCTTGACGATGCTTCGTTCAGGGAATGGGTACTTCACAGCCATGATACTACTAACTGGGCGCAGTGGATTAATGAAAATCCTCACAGATTTCATTTGGTCCGGCAGGCTCAGGACCTTCTTATAGCAATTAGAGTTGATAAAACGTTTGTTTCCCCAACTGAAACGCAAGATTCTTTAACTGCTACCTGGGAAAAGATAAGACTTCGGGAGCATAATTTTCAGCAGGAAAAGCCCCTGAGTTTTCCTCTCTGGTGGAGAGGAGTGGCTGCCGTGTTTATTTTAGGCCTGTTCTTTGGATTGTACCAATTCTCAGGTACCAAATCTGAAGAAGTTACTATTCCTGTATTAACCGAAATAGCTGATAATCTGGTGCAGCAAACCAACCAAACAGACAAGCCTCAACTGATTATGCTATCCGATGGTAGTTCCATTTTGCTACAACCCAATAGCACCCTTAGTTATCCTAAAATATTCGACCTTTCTGAACGTAGGGTTCATTTATCGGGTGAAGCCTTCTTTGAGGTAAAAAAAGACCTAAACCAACCATTCCTGGTATTATCAAGCAATATAATTACCAGAGTAGTAGGCACAAGCTTTCGAATTAAAACATATGATAAACAACCTAATGTGGAGGTAATAGTCCGTACCGGCCAGGTTAATGTTTCTTCAAGCGCCCACATATCCGAAAGAAATATAACCCTCTTGCCGAAAGAAGGATTGAAGTATAATAAGAAAGCTCAGAAGTTTGAAAAGCTGTCTAAACCTTTACTAGAACCTTCTGCTACAGGTATTCTCCAATTTGAGGACTATAATTTCGACTTTAAAGATTCCCCCGTGTCGCAGATATTCTCGACTATTGAAAAAGCCTACTGGGTCAGGATCGAATTCCCTCTACAAGCTTTAAATAATTGCTACCTATCCACATCATTGAATGATGAGCCACTGCCGGCAAAGCTTAAAATCATTTGTGAGAGCCTTGGTAACAATACCACTTATGAAATAAAAGGACATACTATCAGAATAATTTCACAAGGTTGTAACTAAACTATACTTGCCCATGAACTAAATCTTATATAAACCAAAAAGCGTCGAAAGGGTGCTACCATTCCAACGCCTAAAAGAGCTCCCAAATCTTTTCTTCTAAATGCCTCGCCATAAGGCATTATGGGATTGCTTTGTCAATATGTAAAAATTTACCAATAAATAACGGAGTCAAATCTATGAAGAAATCTTTGACCAAGAAAAAACTATTGTATAAAATCCTTAAGTTGTCCTTCGGGCAATTACTCTTACTTGTTTTGTTTTCGAGCATAACATTTGCCACCCACGTTACAGCTCAGGAAATTTTAGATAGAAAAATTACCATTCAGGTAGTAGATGTTCCCCTCGTGCGGGTTCTGGAACAATTTGAAAAGTTAACAGAAGTTAAATTTTCCTACAATTCCCGAACCATTGACCTGAAACGTTTGGTAAGAATTAATGCTAATGAGGAAGTGTATGCTACTGTCCTGGATCGTTTACTGACTCCCTTAAATATAAAGTATAAGCAGGTTAACAACCAGATAGTTCTGCAAAATGTAAGCCCGGTTAACAGTCCCCGTGAACCCCGTAAAACTGCGGGCAACTTAGAGATAGAAGAAAAAAAAGTTACTGGAAAAGTAACCGACGAAAAAGGAGAAGCGCTCCCTGGTGTAAGCGTAATATTAAAAGGAACTCAAATAGGCACAATTACAAATACTGAAGGGATATTTGAAATAACTGTACCAGAAGCAAATTCAACACTTCGGTTTTCCTACATAGGTTTCATCAATAAAGAAGTAACCATAGGCGCTCAGTCTAATTATAATATCACCCTTGAGTCGGATATTAAAATGCTGGATGCAGTAGTGATTACCGCACTTGGCTTTAAAGAATCAGCCGACAAGCTTGGATCTACGAGCTCAAAAATATCTGATAAAAGTATTGCCGTCTCCGGAGAAACTAGCCTGCTCAATAAAATGGCCGGAAAGGCATCAGGCGTTTTTATCGGCAGATCTTCCGGAAGCGATCCAGGGGGTGGATCTTTTGTGCAGATAAGAGGTGCCAGTACCTTATCCGGAGGGTCACAGCCATTGTATATAGTAGATGGTGTACCTATTAATAGCTCCGTTCATGGTGGCACGAATATTCGCGGTGTCGTTCAGCAATCGCGTGTAAATGATATCAACCCGGAAGACATCGCTTCTATACAGGTTCTGAAAGGAGCTTCAGCCGCTGCGCTCTGGGGATCGAGGGCCGCAAATGGGGTTATCGTAATCACAACAAAAAACGGTTCTTACAATGATAAAATGAGGATATCGTTCAAAACAAGCTACTCCTTAGATGAAATAAACCGCTACCACGAAAGGCAAACCGATTTTGGGCAAGGTGATCAGGGGAAATTTAATCCGGCCTCCGGAAATGCCTGGGGAGACAAAATAGAAGCAAGAGCCGGTGGGCCCGACGAAATAAATACATCAGGCCAGTTTTTTGAGGGCTACCAAACAGGAAAAAAATATTACCCCATTATCCG
>NZ_JBMQUD010000028.1:0-13043 GCF_057359045.1 Adhaeribacter sp. | reverse complement strand
TACCGCATCAACCCTTTGCCCGGCCAATAAATTTATAGGGCTTAATAAAAGCAAAAAGACTGCTCTAAAGGCGGTCTTTTTGCTTTTTAAAACCTGCTCAACCAGAATAGCAGCTTGCCCCATTAAATAAGGGATAAACCTGTATTAAAAATAATTGATTGATTTGTAGTTGCTTATCGTATATTTATACCAATTATTTATAGCCCACACAATTTACGGCGGAGCTTTCCTGTTTTACTGAAAGAAAATAAATTACACCGGTTAAAAGTGAAATTGGCTGGTCACCGGCCTTTGTTTAGGTATTATCGGCTTTAATTTTGAGTACCGATAATTATCTCGGTAAAATGTTTTACTACTTTTGTTCTATTAATATTAACTAATTCTAATTAAATCTTTTTACTATGAAAAATTACAGTGCCTTAATTTTCTTATTTGTTTTAACCTTTTTAACGGCCAGCTGTGATAAAGATGATGATCCCACCAAAGAAGAACGTTTAAGAGCTAAAAACTGGAAAGTTACCGCCATAAAGCTTAGTGGTCAGTCGAGCGGCTTTTCTGTTCAGAATTATGATTTTTATGGCCTTTTAGTTGATTGCCAGAAGGATAACCTTTTTAAATTTAATACTGGTGGCGTGGTGGTAGTGGATGAAGCAACGGTAAAATGTACGCCTACTGCACCGCAGACTACTCAGGGTACCTGGAGCTATAAGGAAAACACTACTGGTGATGTATTAACCGTAGGTGGTAACCTTTTACTTTCGTATGGTTTAGTAAATAATGCGTCAAGAGATTTAAAAGTAGTTACGTTAAACAACGAAACTTTAAGTGTTACTTTTAATGAAGATATTACTTTACAAATACCAAATTTACCTGGTCCGGTAACAATTCCTGGAGCAACTGTAGATATAACCTTTACTGCGCAATAAACAATTGCCTGTACCTGCTAAGGAAAGCCGCTAAAACAGCGGCTTTTTTTATTTATTTTCGGTTCGTTTAGCATTAACTTAGTCAGCAGCAATAAAGCCCCTTATTTATTTGCCCGGTTTAGCGGTGAATCCCAATTACAGAATTGCCGTTTAAGAGATTTAGAAAAAGCTCTTTAATTTTATCTGCATTCGCTTTCTGCCCAAACACCAGCTTTTTATTAACCTTATTTTAAACGTATGAAGAATTTGCACACCCTTTTAAGGTTATTTTTGCTCGCCTTGGTTTTGGTTGGTTGTAAAAAAGATAATGATACCGAGCCCGATAATTTACCCATTGGTAAAAACTGGAAAATAACCATGGTTGAACTGGTAAATGGCAGTGGCACCATAAACCCCATTGCTACGGCCCCCAGTTGCGACACCGACGATATTTACCGGTTTAGAGACGATACCACCTATGTGCACGAAGAAGGCGCCACCAAATGTAACGACAGTTCTCCCCAGATTGTGGAGCAGGGAACCTGGGCAAAAACCGGGAATACCTTTACCTGGGATGGGCAAGATTATACGATTGAAGAACTAAGCCGCTCAACATTTAAGATAAAAGCCAGTGCTTTTGGCTCTACGCTGCTTATTGTTTTTACGGCGCAATAAATAAATTAGAAAAGCTTCAAAAGCGGGAGCGGGTAATTTACTCGCTCCCTTTTTTTGTCTATTGTTTAATGCGCCTCCAGCCAGTTTTCGCCTACGCCCAGGCCAATTTCCATGGGTACACTCAGAGGTAGGGCGTTTTTCATAAGCTCTTCTATTTTGGGTTTTACGTACTCCAGTTCTTCTTTAGGAGCATCAAAGAGCAATTCGTCGTGTACTTGCAATATCATGCGGGTGCCTATTTTTTCGGTCTTTAGCCAGTCATGAATATTTATCATGGCGATTTTAATAATATCGGCCGCGGTGCCCTGAATAGGCGCATTAATGGCGTTGCGTTCGGCGTAGCCCCGAATATTGGCGTTCTGCGAATTTATGTCGCGGAGGTAACGGCGACGGCCCAGTAAGGTTTGCACGTATTCCTGCTCGCGCGCTTTGTTTATGGCTTCGTCCATATATTCCTTTACCGCCGGAAACTCCTGGAAATAAGCCTCAATAATATCGCTGGCTTCGCGGCGCGGAATATTTAAACGTTCTGATAAGCCAAAAGCCGAAATGCCGTAAATAATACCGAAGTTGATTGTTTTGGCTTTGCGTCGCATATCGCTATCCACCTGGTCTAGTGCCACGTGGAACACTTTAGCCGCCGTGGATGCGTGAATATCCAGCCCTTGCTGAAAAGCTTCTTTCATGGTGGCGTCGCCGCTAAAGTCGGCCATAATGCGCAGTTCAATCTGGGAATAATCCGCCGAAATTAGCAAGTGGTTTTTATCGCGGGGAACAAAAGCCTTACGTATTTCGCGGCCTTTTTCGGTCCGGATAGGAATATTCTGCAAATTGGGGTTGGTAGAACTTAAACGCCCGGTAGCCGCAACGGCCTGGTTAAACGAAGTATGTACCCGCCCATCCGAAACACAAATTAGCTGCGGCAGCGCATCGATGTACGTAGATTTTAATTTAGATAACTCCCGGTGGTCCAGAATAAGTTGGGCAATTTCGTGTTTATGCGCCAGTTTGCTTAATATTTCTTCGCCGGTGGCGTGCTGGCCGGTTTTGGTTTTTTTTGTTTTTTCCTGAATGCCCAACTTTTCAAACAATATTTCGCCGAGCTGTTTGGGTGAGCCAATGTTAAACTGCGTGCCGGCAATGGCATAAATGCGCTGCTCCAAATCGGCCATATATCCCGACAGTTCTTTCGACGACTCGGCCATGGCGTTGGCATCAATGGTTACGCCTTCTTTTTCAACCGCTGCCAAAACCGGTACCAAAGGATTTTCTACTTGAGTAAACAACTTCATCAAGCCGTTTTTCTCTAAACGGGGCTGGAAAAATTGCTTCAGGCGCAACGTAATATCGGCATCTTCGCAGGCATATTCGTACACTTCTTCCGGCGATAAATCGGCCATAGTAATTTGCTTTTTGCCTTTTTTGCCAATCAGTTCGGTTATGGAAACCGGCGTGTAGCCCAGGTAGGTTTCTGAGAGCAAATCCATGTTGTGGCGCATGTCGGGCTCGAGTAAATAATGGGCCAGCATGGTATCAAATATTGGCCCTTGTATTTCTATGCCGTACGATTTCAGAATCAAAATATCGTATTTAATATTCTGACCAACTTTGGCAATATTAGGGTTTTCTAACAAAGCCCGGAACTCCTCTACAATGGGCTGGGCTTCATTTACATCCAGCGGCACCGGTACGTAATAGGCTTCGCCGGGTAAATAACAAAACGACATGCCAATCAGGCGGCCGGTAATGGGGTCCAGGCGATCAGTTTCGGTATCGAAAGAAAATTCTTTTTGTTTTTCTAAGTAGCCGATTAAGCTGGCCCGCAGCTCGGGGGTGTTTATCAGGTGGTAATCGTGGAGCGTGTTGTTAATATTTTTCTTTTGGTTGGAGGTTACCGGAGCTTCTTCCGGCGTATCGGCTACCAGTTCGTCTATTTCCTGGAACAAAGAAGTTTGCTGGTCCGATTTTTTACCTTTAACTAGCGTGCGGGTAGCTTTGGCCGCAGGAGCTTTAGCTGGTGCCGCTAAATTGGTGCCCAAAATCCGTTGGGCCAGTTGCCGGAACTCCAGTTCCTCGAACAAAGCTTTTAACTTTTCTTCGTCCGGCCCCTGGTACGCAAACTGATCTTCGTCAAAATCGAGGGGCACATCTAAATGAATGGTAGCCAGTTCTTTTGAAAGTAAGCCTTGTTCGGCGTATTGAATAATATTTTCGCGTTGCTTGCCTTTCAGCTCGTCGGCGTGGGCAATTAAGTTCTCGACGGAGCCGTATTTCTGAATGAGCGATTTGGCCGTTTTTTCGCCAATGCCAGGTATGCCCGGAATATTGTCTACGGCGTCGCCCTGCAGGCCCAATATATCAATTACCTGCTTAACGTTGCTTATTTCCCATTTCTCCAGTACTTTCTGCACATCCAATATATCGACACCATTGCCCAGAAAAGCCGGTTTGTATAAATACACGTGGTCGGTTACCAACTGGCAAAAGTCCTTATCGGGGCTCATCATGTACACGTCAAAGTCGGCTTTTTCGGCTTTGCATGAAAGCGTGCCAATAATATCGTCGGCTTCGTAGCCTGGTAAAAGGAGCAACGGAATATTAAAAGCCTCTACAATTTTTTTGACGTACGGAATGGCAATGCCAATATCTTCGGGCATGGCCTGCCGGTTGGCTTTGTACTCGGTAAAGTTATCGTGCCGGAAAGTTTTGCTCGGGCCATCCATGGCTACACCAATGTGGGTAGGTTTTTCCTTCGATAAAACCTCGAACAAAGTATTTGTAAAGCCTAAAGCGGCCCCGGTATTCATGCCTTTGGAATTTACCCGCGGGTTTTTACTAAAAGCAAAATGCGCCCGGAAAATCAGGGCCATGGCATCGAGTAAGAATAATTTTTTGGTTCTTTCGCTCATATAAATATCTGTGCTGCCGGTGGGGAATTTTAGCGTTGGTCCTACAATTTATAAACTGTCAGCGTAAAATTTTGTTCTGCTGCTTAATTTTAAGGTAAAGCTAAGGCCTTTCGGGCAAATTTCCTGCGGCAAATTCATCTCAGTATTAAGCAAGCTTACCGTTTGGGGCTTAACATCCAGTTTTAACCCTCCAGTGCCTTGCCGTAATAGAAGTTGTAAGTAATTAAAAGTGAGCTGTTTTAATTAAATAAACCAACTAGCCCAGTACAGTTAAAACCAGAAAAGCTTGTGCCGGGGCTTACACTTAACCGATATTTTTGGGCATTCAGCACGTAAATCAGGCAGTTCAGCCAAACTAATTTTTATTGCCTTTCCGGGCAGTGCATATTTGTACTGTTAATCTTATTCAGAGGCCAAATAACTGAAGATGAAGGCAAAGCGTCTGAAAATATTAACCTAATCAAATAAAAACTGAACGCTCTAAAATCTTAAAACTATGAAAAAGGTAATCTTTATTTTCGCTTTATTAATTCAAACTGCTTTTGTGTTTGCTGCCGATAAACAGCAAGTGGCCGTAGCCCGTTACGAGAACGTTAAAATGTACCAGCAGCCCGGCACCTCTACCCAGGTAATCAAAGCCCTGAAAAGCACCGACGAAATTGTAGTGGTTAGAAAGTACAACAGCTTCTGGACCATTGTACTGGTTAACGATGTGGCCGGCTATGTATTAACTTCTGAATTGGCTACTCCTAAAGCACCAGCCACTGGTACGCTGGCCAAAAAATAATGCTTGTATTGTTTTAAAAACTTCCCATTACCTGCTTTACCCGCCCCATTTGCTACGTAAAGCAGGTAATTTATTCCCTTCTCAGTTATTACCGTAATATTTAGCCGGTAGCCGCTATCATTTGCGCCAGCTTTCCTTTCTATTAAAAACACCTGGCAAAACAGCTTTGGTTGAATTCTGATACTTTGCTGTTGATTAACAATTTATCTGTTTTGCTTAAGCTCTAATGTAATTAAAAACCTAACCTAAAACACCATAATTTTTAAAATCTAAAACTATGAAATTAAATGTAAACTTTTTGAAATGGCCGGTTTTGGCTTTATCCCTAAGCTTTTTTACTTCTTCGTGCAATTTATTCGAGAAAGATGATCCCAAGCCGGCCAGCAACGCAATTACTTACAACAACACCCAATACAATTTAGAAAAAAGCCTGATGATAAAATACGGTGGGCATAGTTTGTATGGCTCCAACGATACACATTCGATTAACCATTATTATATAGCCAACGGCAACATAGACTACAACAACAGAACAGGTAATGTAGATGAAATAATGGGCAGTTTTGCGGTATTTGCCGAACTGGTATCGGCGGGGGGCACCGAATTTAAAAATGGTACTTTTAATTACATAGATAGCAGCAACGACAACAGCTTAACCGACACCCAATTAGAAGCCAAGTATAAAAATAAATCTATTTTTTCGGACGTAGAAGTTTACATTGATACCAACGGCGATGGTATGCTGGCAGGTGAAACACCGGTAGAGGCTAATGGCGGTACCATTAAGGTGTCGGGGTCTAATAATACTTACACCTTGGAATTTAATTTAACGCTTACCAACGGCAAAACCCTGAAAGGCAAAAATGCCAGCTCTTTTACCCCAATTAACGGCTAATAACTTGTGGTAAAACTATTGTAAAGCATAAAAAAGCCTGCTTACCCGATACAGGTAAGCAGGCTTTTTTATGCTTAGCTTTTTTTATGAGGTAGTAATATTTAATCCGGTAATAAACCCCTCAACGCCTTTTTTAGGTTGCTGCCCAACATTCCGGCCCCCAGGTAAGTATGTGGGTAGTAATGCTGGTTCTGGTTAACTGCCACATAGGTAGAAAAACGGACAGCGTGCCTGTAAAATGATTAAAAAATTACTTCTTGGTTTCTTTTTGTTTATCCGGTTAGAGGTAGTAGGGCAGATGCCCACGCCCGATTCGGTACTGCACCAGGTATATTTATTGGGCAACACGGCCACGGCTCCTATTCCGGAGGCAAATTTACTGGCTTTTCAGCAGGAACTGGGGCGGCAAAAACAGCCTTTTACTATAGTTCACCTGGGCGATATGCTGGCCAATCAAGGGTTGGGGCAAAAAGCAAAAGTAACCACCGATAAGCTGGACCTCTTGCTGCAAATGGCAAATACCAACCCGTTAGGGAACCTTTATTTTGTACCCGGCGATAAAGACTGGGATAACTCCGGCCCGCAGGGCTTAAGCAATGTAAAACGCCTGGAAGCGTACCTGAACCGTAACCTGAACCCCAGGCAAGTGCTGGTGCCCGGCCAGGGCTGCCCCGGCCCCGAAATACTAGATATTGGCCCTGGTCTGCGGGTAATTGCCCTGAATACCCAGTGGTGGATGCACCCGCATAAAAAGCCCGAAGAACCCGACACCGACTGCAAAATAAACACCCGCGAAGACTTTTTAGAAGAACTGGAAGATGCCATAACCGAAGCCGGTAACCGCAATATTTTACTAGTTGGCCATCACCCTATTGTTTCCAATGGTATGTACGGCGGGCGCATGCCGCTCCGGAAACACCTTTTCCCGTTCGCAGACCGCAACCCGGCCAACCGAGTGCCACTGCCTTTTTTAGGGAGCTTTTACGCCGCTTACCGCCAAAACGTGGGCACCCCGCGCGACATGGCCAACCCCAACTACCAGGATTTTAAGCTAAGGCTTAGTCGGTTGTTAAAAGAAAACCCGCAGGTTGTTTATGCCGCAGCCCACGATTATAATTTGCAGCTTAATTACGCTGATGAGAATTACCATATAGTATCGGGTAGCTTTAGCCAAAAAGATTTTGTCGGTAAAAATGCCTTGAGCCTGGTAAATGCAGCCAAAACCGGTTTCAGCAAGCTTATTTATTATAGTAGCGGCAAAGTAACCAGCACATTTTACACCTTTGGTTCAAACGGCTTGCAGGAACTGGAAACCCTGGAATTATTCCGGTCGGCTTGTATGCCGGAGGCCCAAACAAAAGTACCGGTTAACCAAATGTTTGGCCTGTGCTTAGAGGCTAACCCGCCCACAGCTCCAGCTACCCAGCCTTTGGTAAACCCCAAACCAGCTTCTGTTAATTTGGCTACAGTTGTGCCCGGGCCGGAATATGCCGCCAAACCGTTTAAGAAATTTTTTCTCGGCCAATTGTATCGCCAAACCTGGACCCAACCCGTAAAGCTGCCTTACTTTTACTTAAGCCAGAATGCAAATAAATTATCTTTGTTAAAAGTGGGAGGGGGGCTGCAAACCAAAAATTTACGGCTGCAAGCCCCCGATAGTCAGCAGTTTGTATTTAGATCGGTTACCAAAGAACCCGTGGGCGTAGTACCTCCCGAGTTGCGTTACACGGTAGTTACCGATTTGCTCCGGGAAATAAATCCTACCACCCAGCCTTACGGGGCGCTGGTGGTAAGTAAACTACTGGATGCAACCGATATTTTGCATGCCCGGCCTAAATTATATGTGCTGGCCGATGACCCTGCGCTGGGTGCCCAACGGGCCGAACTGAAAAATTTAATTGGCTTGCTGGAAGAACGCCCCGGCGATTTGCCCAATGGTAAAACCAATTTTGGCGGCGCCGATGATATTAAAAAAAGTTACCGTTTTTTCCGGCAGTTATACCAGGACCACGACCACCGTCTGGATGTGCGGGCTTACGGCCTGGCCCGCGCTTTTGATATTTTTATTGGCGACACCGATCGGCACGCCGATAACTGGCGCTGGGCGGAGTACCGGAACGATAACCAACGCTTGTACCGGCCTATTCCGCGCGACCGCGACCAGGCGTTTAACCGCTGGGAAGGTTTGTTTTTCTGGCTGGCCGACCGCGAATGGGCATCGTTCAGTATTCAGAATTTTGACGAGGAGCTTAACGGTATTACCAGCTTAACCTGGACCGCCCGCCACCTGGATCGGCTGTTGCTAACTTCTTTAACCGAACAGGATTGGCTAAATATAGGCCAGGAACTACAAACCAAAATGACCGACCAGGTAATAGACGAAGCCATTGCCCAACTACCACCCGAAATAATACCCACCGACGGGCAGGAAATTGGCCGGCGGTTAAAAGCCCGGCGAGAGCGCCTGCCCCAGGCCTTAAGTGCTTATTATAAACTTCTGGCCCGTTATGTAGATGTGGTAGGTTCCAATAAAAACGAATATTTTAAAGTAGAGCGCTTGTCCGATGCCCAGGTACGGGTACAAATGTATCAGAAAGATAAAACCACCGGGCAGGGCGAAGGCAAACCTCTTTTTGATCGGACCTTTGCTAAATCCGAAACAAAAGAAATCCGGCTGTATGGCCTCGACGGAAAAGATGTAGTAGATATTAGCGGCCAGGTGCCCACTAGTATCCGGATTAGAGTGGTAGGCGGGTACGGGCAAGACAGCATTCGCGATGTATCGCGGGTGCGTAGCAGTCTGCGCAAAAACACCTTAATTTACGACAATACCAATACCGCTTTAACTTTAGGGCGCGCCAGCCAAAACCTTACCGCCGATAAACCAAATATTAACCAGTATCGCCGGCAGGCTTTTGAATATAATACCTATAACCCCACCGGTAGCTTGCTTTACAATAAAAGCGATGGTCTGGGAATCGCTTTTGGTATCAATTATAAGCGCCAGCGTTTCCGGAAACCCGATTACGGCAGTTTATACGGTTTTCATTTTCGGGCCACACAGTTTGGCAATTTGCAGCTTACCACCGATTTTACCTGGCGGACCGCACTAGCCAACTGGGATGTAGGTACTTTGGTAGATATTGGTCATAATTTCCCGTTCTACAACTTTTTTGGTTTGGGCAACACCACCACCAAAACCGAAAGCCGGTACCAGGATAATTATTACGTAGCTCGCTTTAGTGGCTTAATCAGCAATGTATACCTGCAACGCCAGTTTTTTGGCCGCAGTTACTTTAGAATTGGCCCGCGTTACGAAACATTTGCTTCGCGCATTAAAGCCGGTTCTTTTATTAATGAAACCACCGGTCCGCAAGGCGATTTAAGCGACCAACAACTGGTAGGCGCCAGCGCCAGCTTTAACCTGGATTTACGCGATAAGCCTATATTTACCCAAAAAGGTTTGCGGTTATACGGCAGCCATTACAGTTACCGCCGGTTGCAGGGCGTTAAAGATTATTTTGGCATTACCCAGGGTTACCTCGATTATTACGCTACGGCCCGGTTGGGCTTGCCCATTACGCTGGCGGTACGGCTAGGAGGGGCTAAAAACTACGGCGAAAATTTACCTTTTTATAAATACACTACCTTGGGCTTGCTGCAGAATTTGCGGGGCTTTGTGCAAAACCGTTTTTCCGGCGATGCCAGTGCTTACCTGAACTCCGAACTCCGGTTTCATGTGGGGCGGGTACATAGTTCGTTTTTGCCTTTCCGCTATGGTTTGCTTACTTTTTACGACCAAGGCAAGGTTTGGTGCCAGGGCGAGGCCGGCGGTGGTTGGCACCGTGGTTACGGGGGCGGCTTTTATATTGCCCCGTTTGCCGAGCAGTTTACTTTTTCGGTTTTACTGCAGCACTCCCGCGAAGAGAATATGTTGTTTCAGTTTGGCGCCGGCTTCCGTTTCGATAACCAGGTAAACCGTTAATATGCGATAACTATTCTGTTTATTAACTAATTCCAAAAGCTGCTTTTTGCAGATGCGATTTTTTACTCAATCGGTAAACTTATGCCTTCTACCAGTACCGACTTTTCTACTGCAAAATTAAACAAGGTGGTGTAGCTAATTCTTTCGGGGTCTTGGCGGTAAGCTTCAAAATGAGTGGCCTCCGGAAAAGAAACCACGTGTATTTCGTCAGGCTGGTCGGCTGCAGGCTTGGTTGTTTTTAACCTTAGTTCCAGTTTGCCCTGGTATTGGGGCAACAAGGGCAATACTTTATTTTCGTACTCCTCAAAAACCGGTTCCTGGCCGGGCCGCAGGTAAATGAGTAAAGTGTAATAGATTCTATTCAGCATTGTAAAAATAAAATAAAGGCTATTTCTTATTTTTTATACTGTTTTGCCAAACCGGCACGTAATCGTAAGTAGGGTAAAACTCCGTATCAAAAGCACCCCAGGCACCATTTTCAATGGCTAAATTTAACGTGCGCAAAGCCGCAGCCGGAATTTTTACAGTTACTACCTGGCCAATGCCCATCATAACGTACCACGAAATTACCCGAGCCTCTTTGGGCGGAAAAAGCTTCCAGAGTTTATTCGTTTCCTGTATTTTCTGAATCTCTTTTAAATTTTTGTTTTGCTGATGTTTCAGAAAAATAGTAATCATTACGCTATCGGAGGCAGCTTTTGCCGTATTGCCATCGGTTTGGGCATAACTTGTTGTTCCAACGAGAAAACAAATAAGTAAAAGAATTTTTGCCGGCATATAACAAGTAGGTAAATAAACTAAAGTATCGGATTTAAACCTGGCTTACAAGCCGTTGCACCTATCTGCTATTTGCAACAAGAACAGTTAAGTACTTTTATAATTTATACCTGCCGCTTTGTTTAAGGTTATGCGGGGCTGCTTTAATAAACAGATTTTTTTATTTGAATTGTTTTAATTGCAACAGGCAGTAAACGGCGGCTAGTATAAAAATACCGATAAAGAAAAAATCGTGCGGCGCAAAAGATAACCGGAGAATTTTGTAGTAAAACAAACAAAACGTTAATACCAGCAGCAGAGACAACACCGTACCAACCAGCCACCACCAGGTTTTGCCAGCCTTCTGCCGTATTTTCTCCAGGAATTGTATCCGCTGTTGCGGGCCTTTTTCAATAATATTCATACAAATTCCGGCCAATTAAAACAGGTAGTTACCTGGCTGGTTTTTACGCTTACATTCTCCGGCTAACTAATATTTTGTAGTTTTAATAGTTAGCCAAAGAATATTTTGCGGCTCTAGTAAATGTTTAGTTAAAAAATATTCCTCAGCTTAGGCAAGCTGGTTGGGGAGGTAATTTATTTGGGCTATAACTTAGTTGCCCGTATTACCAACTACTGCCGGCACCGCCGCCACCCGAACGGCCACCGCCAAAACCACCAAAACCACCGCCAAAATCACCACCACCAAAGCCACCGCCCCCAAATGGTCCGCGGCCCGAAGAGAAATCGCCGAAAATAACCGGTGGAAAAAATGGCCCGCCTAAAGTACGCATACCGCCGCCACCCCGGCCACCACCGCCCCGTTTCCGGAAATTAAGCAGTATAATCAGGGCCAGCACCCCAATAATTATCCAGAAAGTAACCGGCGATCCGCCGCCGCCTCGGTTGGCGCGCGGGTCGGCTTTGTACTGGCCGCTGGCTACGCTAAATATAATGTTTGTGGCTTCGTCGAGGCCCTGGTAATAATTACCGTTTTGGTATTGTGGTTTAATCGTGTTTTCGGTAATGCGTTTGGCAATAGCATCGGGCAGAATGGCTTCCATACCGTAACCCGTTTGTATCCAGATTTTACGTTCTTTTACCGCCGTCAGGATTAAAATGCCGTTGTCTTTGCCTTGTTGCCCAATGCCCCAGCTATCAAAAAGGCGCGAAGCATAGCCTGCCACATCATAAGGGCCAATGGAGGTAACGTTAACAATAGCTACCTGGGTAGAAGTAGAGTCGTTGTACGCCAGAAGTTTGCTTTCCAGGGCCGATACTTCGTCGGGGCGCAAAATACCGGCCAGGTCGTTAACCAGGCGAGGCGGATTAGGCCGCGGCGGAATATCTTTCTCGCTCTGGGCCCATACTTTAGGCAGTGCCAGCAGCAAGAAAAGAAAACAAAATATAAAATACTTTTTCATGTAGATTCGTGCATTTAGGCCAGAAAAGATAAAAATTGGTGCGCAGGTTTAGTTATAAATAATGATGAATAGCGCCGCCAATTATTTAATTCTCGCCGTAAGAAATATCATTTTCCAGCTCATTTTTATCGGCTTGGCCTTGGTGCGGAAAATAGTTTTTAAGTTGTTCGCCGGCCATTAATATGCCTTTACTTAGGCCTTCGGCGTACTTTTCCTGTTTAAAGAAATTGATGACCGTATTGGTAATTTCTTGCCAGAAATTTGGCGGCACCACGGCGTTTATACCGGCATCGCCGAGTACGGCAAACTTATGGCTTTGCAGGGCTACATAAAAAAGCACCCCGTTGCGCTGCGCCGTTTGGTGCATGTGCAAATAAGCAAATACCTGGGTCGCCCGGTCTAAAACTTCCAGCTCGCAAGTGTTTTCTATATGTACCCGTATTTCGCCGGACGTGTTGGTCTCGGCTTCTTTAATGGCATTTACAACCTGTTGCTCATCGGCTGGCGTTATGGTATCTCTCATTTCTTTTTAGTTAAAATTTGAGAGTTAAAAGTTAAAAGTTTAACAAATGTATTTTCTAAAACATCTGTATTAAGAAGCAGTTTAATGTTTTGGCAATGGCATTAACGTTTGCCCTTGCTGCGTGTTTTCACCGGCAAGTAGTTGGGCAAAAGCTAAATAATTGGCGGTGATAACACCACCCATG